>JAEZUI010000124.1 GCA_023421115.1 Bacillota bacterium
GACTCCATTACGTGACCTTCGCATAGAAGCTGTAGCCTCAGCTTGATAATTTTCGCCGCGTCTATGCGACATCCTGTCGCGAGACGCTAAAAATGCCATCCGTGGCATTTTTGCTTCAAATTATCAAACTTTCGGCAACAGCTTTTAATGCTCAGGTCAAGTAATTGCGTCATTTGACACTAAAACAGGCTTATACTTTAATTAGGTTGTTTTAGCTGTTTTATTGTTAGGGCTTTTTTAATATAGAATTTTACATGTTATAGGTCTTTTGTGAATTCTGTATATATAAAAAGAACCGGATTACATATCCGATTCTATTACGCGTATAAGAATATTCTGTTCTAGTACCATTGCTTTATTATTTGTTGTGAAATATAAACTATCCAACGTTACCAATATCTTTTTCTATAGCATCAATCTTTCTTTCATGCTGCTTATAGCCATCAAACAAAGATTCTAACTTTTTGCCATAACTGTTCTCCATCCCAAGAACATCTTTCTTCAAATCCTTTACTTCGCTTTCAAGATTGTCAAAACGCTTATTAGTCTCTTTACGGAACTCTGTAAATTCACTATACATTCTTTCAAGCAGCTCAAACGTTTTATCCTCCATTGAATTCTTCCTCCTGTGTCTTAGGCTAGATTATATAATATCATATAATCCACTCAAATTGGAAGATATTTTTTAAAACTAATTAAAGTTATTTCGAACAATAAACGCTCGATATTAATTGCAATTTTATTATATATATTAACTATACTTCTTTTGGTTGTGAAAAATCACTGTAAACTGTGCTCAACAAAAACTAATGAATCACCCACTCAGGGATTTGGTCTTGATATGTTTCAGTGTCTTCAAATTTATCCTGCTCTAAGCAACTGCACAATGGCTTGTGGCTGCTGGTTGGCTTGTGCTATCATTGCAGCAGAAGCTTGAGATAAGATATTATTTTTAGTAAACACCATCATCTCTTTGGCTATATCTGCATCACGAATAATAGATTCGCTAGAGGCCAAGTTTTCTGCACTATTCTCTGTTATTGCTAAGGCATGTTCAAGGCGGTTCTGTAAAGCACCAAAATTTGATCGTATTTGAGAAATGCTCTTTATCCCAGAATTAAATCTATCAATAGCTGTACTAGCTTGATTTACAACATCAACATTTGATAATCCCAAGGTTGTACTACGTATATCAGTTAATGCTATACTCAGTCCACCACCAGCATCAGCTCCTAATTGGATATGTAGACTTGATAAACTACTGTCAGTTAAATTTGGCCACACTACATTGAAACCAGAAAGAGGATTATCTGATAGATTGACTGTATCTGCTATTACACTTTCAGCATTTAAAGAAGCTGAACCATCAGCATCTGAACCACCAATAGCACCAGTATCGGCATTAGTAAGATTCAAACTACCCAAAAAGGCAACTCCGTTAGCTGTAAAATTTGCTGTAAAATCTGCTAGGTTGGCAAAAGCGCCTGATGATGCGTTTGTGATAGCATCGTCAAGAGTGCTTGTTGGATTGCTGCTCAAATATGCCATGATATCCTTTATTCCAGTGCCACCCTTTGACTTTATTTGTTCATGCATATAACGCACAGCTCCATAACCAGCAGAATAATCAATTGAGGTGTTTTCCCAACTGGCAAATTCACTGACCACCGACGTAAAATTAGTTCCTCCTGCAGAATCGGCAAACAGCCTTTCGTCTGCACCATGAATGAACTCTGCTGTGCCTTCCTTGAACCAGCTTGGTAGAGAACCATAATTCATCGTTCGTCCCATTATAGCATGAACTAACTCATGGGCAATAATACGGTCGTTGTAATATGGAGCTGTACCACCGTTTGGCAAAGTAGCAGGTATGAAATCACTAACATCAATATGCAGCTGTTGATTGAAGGCTTTTCCCGAGCCATCTATGTTGTAATAAACAGCAGCCAAATAAGATTGGGGTGTCTTATTTAAAACAATCTGCAAACTTACACCATCTGCTGAAAGTCCATACTCAGAAAGAATACGTTCTTCACCTTGTTTTAGCAAGGCACTTTTCAAAGCTAAAATAATTTCATTGTCATCGTCACTTGACTGAGGTACATTTAAAAGTTTAACAGTATTAAATTCTGTATGATTTGCTATTCGGTCTATTTCAGATAAAATTTGAGCTACTTCATCTTGAATCTTGCTTCTATCAGATGCAGTTAGTGTACCATTTGCTGCTTGAACTGAAAGTTCTCTGCCCCTTTGGAGTAATAAATGCACTTCATTTAGAGCACCATCTGCTACTTGTATAAGAGATATGCCATCCTGAATATTGGTGCTGCATCGATTTAAACCTCGAACTTGCGCTCTCATTTTCTCAGATATAGACAATCCTGCAGCATCGTCAGCAGCAGAATTAATTCTTAAACCAGATGATAATTTATTTAAGGATTTCTGTTTATTCACATTATTAATACTATTTATGCGACATGCATTTATAGAACTAATATTATTGCTTATTCTCATGTATTCATCTCCTTATGTTGAATGATGAATGATTAAAAGGCACAATAATAATATCGGTAAAAAAAAGGAAAAAATCAATAAAAAAATTAATGCTTAACATAATATATAAGCATTTGCTTTTTCATGCCACTATACTATATCAAATTTAGTTTTTCTATTAAGTAATTCACATTGGCTAAATAAGTTTATTAAGAAAAATAATTTACCTTCGTTACCATTCCATGGATTACACTACACCAGTGCAAGTTTATTAATAAAATAATTTAGGATTTATAGTAGTCATAAATGCGTTATGTAGATTTATGGAATAACATAACAAAAGCCTAGAACATTCACTATTCTAAGCTTTCAAGTGGCCTGCCTGAGACGACTCGAACGTCCGGCCAACGGATTAGAAGTCCGAAAAATCACTTTTTGTAAACTTGAGTTTGTTTCCGTAACCATTGGTATAGCTATATTTGTTACTTTTAACCATTCATAATATTTAATAGATTTGGGTACTATTTTGTGTTTTTAGTCCCCATTTAGTACCCATGGGGACTATGAATTTTATTCTACTTTTTTTCCTTCTGTTTGTTTAAACATTTCAAATCTTGCGTTTTTAGAATTTGTCGTCAACTCCATAATTTTAAAATCAATATATTGTAAGAGGTTTTCACAATCGTTTATTATTATTTTCAAGTCATCATCACTCATACTAATCATATATTTTCCATTTTTCGTTCTTTTATTTAATAAATATTGTTGGTAAGCAATTTCGCGGCTCTCTCTAGCAGCTGGCTCTCTTGAAAAAACAATCCCTACATTTGCTTCATTACCTTCTAATATACTTGATAATTTATGAAAATAAGTGTTTGACGGTGTTTTGTCAGGTTCATTTTTGCATTCAACTATAAAATAAGGTGCTAAATAATTAAAAACTGATGGATAAATAGTCACAACTGGTACTCCTAAAGTACAATCGAACTGATTTGTATATGTTTTAATCTTATTGGTACCTGTTACAAATTTAATATATTTAAACAACTCCAGTGCTAATACTTCAAGCACATTTCCTTTTGCTGTTGTATTTTTGCCATAATCGTAATCTAGTGCTTTACGCATCTCTTTTAAATTATCATAAGCTGACTCATTAGGATTATAAAACGCATCATATAAAACAAAGTTTCTAAAATCTAAAGAGTCAGCTTGGTTAAAATTTCCATTATCTGAAAAGTTTAACCTCTTTATAATTTCTACATTTATTTCATCTTCCGAAACATCTGGCTTAATTTTTCTTTTATATACGGTATAAATATTGCTTGGTGAAATCATGTATTCTTTAAAACAGTTAGTACAAAAGATTGGTTTCATCAAAACTTCTGCTAGTTCATTTAGGCTCACTTTTTCTAGTGGCATATTGCAATTTTCATCTGGGCATTGAACTAAATAATATTCCTCTAATATCCCAACACTTTTAGCGAATTTTAAAATATAATCAGCTAATGAATAGGGAACCTTAAAACGTGCTGAAATAAACGAAGCTGAAATATTCTCTTGTTTACTTTCTGGTATAGTAGCTAACCAATAGTCAAATTCTGTAACAAAATCCGAATTAGTATCAATAATTTTCAAAAATTGTTTGTAGAACATTCCTTATATCACCTTCCTCTGCATACTGGCCTGTTTTTAAAAACCCACAATTTTGCACTGCACCAAATTGAACGCAGAAAGGACTATTTCCAAAATACTTACTTTTCTCTCTTTTAAAGCATAAATGCAATTTGTCACATTTTTTATTTTTAATAATTGTTTTTTTGCTGTCAAAAAATGCTTCCGTACACTGTAGCGGCTTAACTTTGGCAGAGGTAGTATCTATCTTTGTCATATCCTGTGCATCATCCGAAACTACCTTTACTAAGTAAGCATCTCTGTCCTTTTTGAAAATATCCTCATTATTTCCATTAATAGAAATATACTTCTCAACAAAAATTTCAATATCTTGAATAGCATTTGTCAAATTATCATACGCAAGATCTAAATTTGTGAAGATTTTTTCCGTAAAGCTCTCATAAATATCTCTTACAGAATGTATCTTACTCACTACATCTTCTGGTGTAAAAGAATACTTATTATATAATGTATATAGCATCTGAGATACTGTGTTTCTAACCTTTTTTACATTATATTCACTTTTCAATTCAAACTTTTCAAGGATATCATTAATTAATCCACACATTAATTTTTTTGTTTCTATATGATTATCATTAGTTAGTAATTCACTCTCAGTCCATTCATAAATTGTTGATTTTGCTTTTGCTCTAGATACAACAAATCCTGCATCAAAATATATATCAATAAAAACAGGATATATAGTTTCTTCCCCTGTTTTATTTCTTTCATATCCTTCCAATACAAGTTGTGAAAAAGTCATTGATAATACAATAACTTCATTTTGCTCATTAACTTTAATTTCATAATCAATTAATGTACTGTAGTGAGTATTTTTATAGTCTATTAGATTTTTAAAAGGACAATCCGGAAACAATTTTTGCATAAACTCCTTTAGCAACACTGGATTTTTAAGTGTTGGGCTAATGTCATATACCTTCCTATAACAAAATTCTTTACTTCCTTCTTTTAATACTCCCAATACCCATTTTAATGATTCACTATATTTGCTTTCATCTTCAGAAGCATACCTCTCAAATGCTTTTATTAATTCTACCCTTGTTTCAAAAACCTCCAATTCATGATCATCACAAAATCTTTTTATAATAGGATTTTGTATATAATCATCCTTCAAAAAAGTATGTGGTATTGAAATCATTTTGGTTCCCCTTTAATATGTAGTTTTTATCGTCATCTATTTTCTTATTCAATATTTTATCATATTTACCTACATTAATCATTATGTTATTTAAAATTTTAGTTTATAAAATAAAAAACACCTAAATAATACCTACAACTATTTTATACTGGCTTGCTCTGGATCCATTACCTCCAATTCCAAAACTTTAATTAAGTAAGTAATCTCTACAATTAGGTCTGTATGCTTTTAATTTCCCACTGCGAATTTCATTATATAAAGTATTTGTACCTATACCATATAACTTATTTGCTTCTTTAAGCTTTATAAACGATTTCACATCACCTCAGGACAAATTATAGGGTGCCAGATAATCCAGCACCCTAACTATAAATTATGTAATGTAAAGAATTAAACTTTTTGTTTTAACAGAATACCCGCCCATCTTTGAACCCCTGATTATAACATTCAATTGATTCAATGCTAGTGATCTGCACTTCCACATCAAATAATTTATCGCTTAATTTTCTGTATTCCTCCCTACGGCTATTAGGTATCATTTTTTGTATTTGATTTTCCAGTCTGCTTGCCTGGCTTAAAAGATCTTTATGTCTAGGATCCAGAATATCAGCTCGAGATACTTCTTTTGCCCTTTCTTCAATCATTGAATTTACTTTTAGCATATGCCTTTCCTCCATCATTAATCTAGGTTTCCCAATTGCTCTAAAACACCACTTATTTCGTTGTCATTTCTGAATTTTGAAATCATACATCCAATCATAAAATGATAGGCTTCCCTGGCTGATTTTGAACTTTCAAGTACGGATCCAAGCATATCTTTAACATCTGCTCCGGTGAATGTATCAAAAAAGTCTGAAACTGCTGAAATTAAATTTCTTCCAAGATAGTTCCCCCTACTCCAATAAACCTCCGAATCATTAAGCCAGATTACATCATTTGCAATAACCAATTCACCATCACATAACCTATGTAACAATAATTTTTTAGGCCGTTCAGCTCTTTCATCGTCACAGGCTATAACAAAATAATTGGAATGTCTATTTTTAATTGTTGAACTTACCACAGTATCAGCCCCCATTCATGCAGTTCATAATTAACTTAACTGCATCAGAAAAGCCTTGGCTATATGCCGCGTCCTGGGCCTCTGTTTCAATAGCAGCAACCGTATCACATATTTCAATTTTAAGCTTTGTATCATGTGAAAGTTTATCATGCATTTCTTTTATGTATTTCTTATATCTTGTACTTTTATTTAGCTTTTTACCAATATCCTCATATACAGATTCCATGCTCCTAGTTGTCAACATGTCAAATATACTTATTTCTTTACTCATAATATCATCCATCCTTCCAAGATTATTTTATTTGCCTTGAAAGAGCTGTTAATGTATAATGATTGTGTCCTGCCCTGCCAAGGGTGGTACTGTGCCGGGTAACTTCTAGGCTTTGGTAGGTTTAAGAGTTGCCCGGTTACTAATTTTTCTCTGTAACATACTCAACTAGGTCCGATAATTGACAGCTAAAGAAATTACATATTCTTTCAAGTACTTCCATTGAAACATACTCACCTTTACTCATTTTAGCAACTGTTGATTGTGCTATTCCTAGCTTTTCAACTAAATCTTTTTTCTTCATGTTATTATCAATAAGCATTTTCCATAAAGGTTTGTAACTAAACGGCACGAATTATTCACCTCCAAATTCACTTAATATATTTATAGTACTATAAATTATTTGAGTTGTCAAATATTTTATTTGAATTGTAACATTTTTCGAGAAGATACTTTTTACTAGGAGGATATTCCCTTTTTTTGTAGAATACAAATCACAAAGGAGTGTGATTGTTTATGAGAAGGCATAGCTATAAATATAAAAGAGGTGGATATTACAGGGGGAGAAGCAGGAGCGGACGTTATTACACACGCTCAGGGTGTTTAATACAAGTAATAACTATACTTTTGTTAGTAATTGGTTTTTTTATGTTCCTAATTAAATATTAGAACTATACAAGTTGGGAAATTTTTTCCGAACTTAATTGAAACAATAACTAAAATTTCTGCAGGTATATTGTGAAAATTTTTCACAATAAGAAGCCTTTAGTAATTTTCTGAAATACAATTATTCTTTCTGGATGTTGTCAAAAATTTTGACAACTTGTAAATCTCTTTTAGGTTATCGCAAATTGCGACAACCAAAACTTTATCTTAAGCATGTTATGGAAATTTTCCATAATATACTTTATCTTGACTTGCGAAATTACGAACTGAAATTTTTATTTTATACTGAGGAATCCGGTGCGACGCGCATGCCTTTTTCATCTAACCTTCTAGAAGGACCCAATTACCATATTATGTATACGTGTCCAGCCTGTAGTGGCATAAAAAATAAGAGCCCGAAGGCTCTAAACTTTTCAGTTATTTTTATGCGGAGATATGCTTTTCAACATACTCACATCCTTCTTTAATTATATCAAGGTCTTCAGGCCATGGAACTATAGCTCTGTTATGGTATTTAGGATGCATTCCTCCACCTGTCGCAAAAGCTTTATTCACATTTGAAATTAATCCGTAACGTTGCAAGTTTTCGCAGTAATACGCAAATTCATGAGTTTGCTCTATGGGATCTGTTTCGACCAAATCAAAATCCTTAATTTCAACTTTCTTCCCACCATTCACCTTTGCATTATAGATAGCAAGCAAGATTTTTTCTTCAATATCCGATAATAACATAAGGTATATCACCCCCTTTTCTACTTCCTGAATTCTCCACAGAAAAGGGAATGTCCTCCTACAAACTTTCGACAAAAAACTTAGCCGACTCATACGAACAGGCATGTAAGCCCTATCCTCAATTTCACAGTAAAAGCAAATCATATATGTTACCGAAAATTTCGGCAGCCTTTTCAGTGAATCTTTATAAAATGGTTTCAAAGCATATGTAAATGACTATGTTGTCCGAAATTCGGAAAACATCTAGCCAGTATATTAGGAACATTGATTGAGAATTTAGGGAGGCTAAGAAGGTAAGCTGAAAAATATATTCAAGAATTCAATTATATCCTGAAAAATTTTCAGCATATCGAAGATGCATATAATACACTCAAGAATTGAATATGATTAAAGGCCTAAAAAGCTGTCAATAATATTAATGGATAAAATAACAATCACTGGAGGTATATTTAATGATTCCGTGCAACTTGATAATCCGTGAGGATGCAACTGATGAAATACCTAAAAAAGTCATTGAGATTTTTGCCAAGAAAATCTTAGAAGAATTTCAGAAAGAAGAAGAACTTAAAATGAAATAAAAACTGGAAAGCTTTTACCCGATAGCTTTTACACAAGTTACCCGCTACTTGCAACCAGTTTTAATAATTTTAGTACCAAAAACTTCAGGGACGGATAGCCCTTTTAGAAACTATGAAACTGATCAAATTTTAGTTCGTAATTTTTATACTTTAGTCCATGCCATACCCTGTTCCAAGCTATTGAGTTATATACAATAA
>JAEZUI010000150.1 GCA_023421115.1 Bacillota bacterium
TATGTAAAGCAAGCACTTTTATTCAACAACTCACTTTTCAAGGACATAATTGCCCATATAGTTGTTGCAGCTCTCCATGCAGCAAGGTTATAATTCCCTTCTTCTATTGCCGCAAATACTCCTTCTATTCCACTTTTTATACCTAATTTGTAAAAGAACTTCCTAAGTACCATAAAATGAAACTATTAATTCCGACAATTAATCAATTAATTATCTAAAAATTTATTCGGTTATAAAAAAAGTAATCCTAGGGGAATTTTGCCCTAGGATCATAGTTGTTCAGTAATATACTTAAATCTATCTGGTATAAGTTGAACCTTGTATAATATCTTTCATTACATTTGGCAAGCAACTATAATTTAGTTCCATTTGATTTACTTCATTCGCTTCAACATCATTAATAAAATATTTCTCCATCAACTCTCCAAATCCGAATATAAACTCTTCTATGTTTTCACTTTCCACACAAGGATTCCAAGTTGCTTTAACCTGCCCCCAATTAAACAATCTCATAACTTCAACGTCACTCCAACA
Source organism: Bacillota bacterium (assembly GCA_023421115.1). Lineage (GTDB taxonomy): Bacteria > Bacillota > Clostridia > Acetivibrionales > Acetivibrionaceae > Acetivibrio. The sequence continues at coordinate 535 of JAEZUI010000150.1, forward strand.
AAACCCACTCCCTGATTTTCTCTTTGTCATAATAATGCCTCTTTCCAAAACTTTATCCATTTGTAATAAAATTTGTTTAATTAAGGTTACCGCAATATCTGGATTTAAATATATATTCCTGCTTTTTATAGATGGCCATTCATTATAGTCTCTTTCTACTCCTATCCCTGATCTATTCTTAATTTTCACAAAATCACTATGCCTATCCCAAACAACATTGCGAATTATCAAGCCACCTATATTTTCTTTATTATATTTCCATTCTCTATCTTCCGAAAAAATAAGCCATGCTTCAGACTTTTGGTTTGGTACCCATATTCTTGTCCTAAAAACTTGTTCAAATACAAAAAATTCTTCATCTTCCCTAATCTTTAATCTCATGCTTAATGGTTCTTGAGTAATAAAGTCTGCTATACTTTCGTATTGTTGCATTTGGAATAAATTTGGCAAACACACTTCTCTAAAGTTTTTGGAGTTACTTATTTGGTTATCAATAAACACTTTTTCTTTATCCATATTCTTCTCCTCATATCAGTCAAAAAAAGTCACATCAATATTTCCAACAAATTGTGGTGGCGTTCCCTTTTTGCCAATACTAAAAATATCACCTGTTGTCTTATCCACAAACAAATCTGATTTACTTTTTCCAACATTTGTTTTCAATTCTTGAGTGAATGATTCTCCACCAAGCTTCTTAATTTGGCTTTTACTAAGTTTATTCAACTTAGGTGATTCCAAGAAATAAATTGGTCAAAAAGCTTTTCAAATAAATAAAAATCCCGCATGATGTACTTATGCACCACTACCAATGAAAACAAAAATACATCAGGGGATACAACTATGTTAAGACAAACACTAGGAAATATCAAGTATATTTTGAAAGATGTAATAAATAAACTTAAAGGTTCAGACAAAAGAGTGGCACTTGCAAGAATAGCTCAAGAAATCGGAATCGGTGGTCAATCTATTGTTGCAAAGGAATTCCAAGTTGGAAGAGATACTGTAAGAAAAGGAATAAATGAACTCCGTACAGGAATTGCCTGTGAAGATGCCTTTGGAATGAGAGGAAGGAAAAAAATAACTGAACATCTACCAAATCTTCAAAAGGATATTTGCGAAATTTTAGAGCCTGGAAGTCAAACAGACCCTACATTTAAGAGTTTAAGACAATATACGAGAATATCGGTTGCTTTTATTATCAAAGAATTGAAAAAAAGAGGCTATACAGAGGATGAATTACCTTGCGATCAAACTATCGCAAACATTCTTAATGATATGGATTATAAATTGCGAAAAGTACTCAAAGCAAAGCCTTTAAAGAAAATACCTGAAACAGATGAAATTTTTGAAGCTTTGGACAAAATTCATGAAGAAGCCTCCAATAGTGATCAAGTAGCTAGGTTGTCAATTGACTGCAAGGATAGGATAAAGATCGGAACCTTTTCAAGGGGTGGAAAATCCAGAGTAAAGACAAAAGCAAGTGATCACGATTTTGGAGGTGAGTTCCTAACACCCTTTGGTATACTTGATGTAACAAGTGGTGAAGTGGATTTATCTCTTGCACAAGGACCTGTAACAGCAGATTTCATGGTAGACAGGATACGCAAATATTGGACTAGTCAGGAATATAACAAAAAGAAAAAGGTTTTGGTTCTAAATGCTGATAATGGTCCTGAAAACAATAGCAGAAGAACCCAGTTCATGAAGAGAATTATTGAATTTTGTATTGAGTTTGATGTAACGGTTATATTGGCGTATTATCCGCCCTACCATAGCAAATACAACAAAATTGAACGTGTTTGGGGAATTTTAGAACAGCATATTAATGGTGACCTTATGGATAGTAAGCAAACGGTTTTAGAATTTTGTAAAACAATGACTTGGAATGGTGAAAATCCTCACGTTGAGCTAGTTCAAGAAGAGTACAAAAAGGGAGTGAAACTTTCAAAACGTGAAATGGATGTTGTTGAATCTATTATTGAGAGGAAAGATAGAATTGGTAAATGGATAGTTGTAATTAAACCAACAAAGTAGGGATTTTGAAATCTCCTTGAGAACCTAATACTGACTTGGGGTAAGGGGAAACTCTGCCTTTGTGGAAGTAAAAGCTAAACATATTAGTGTGATTAATGTAATTGTATGGAGAATCAATCTCGTAACACGAGGTTTGTTGAGTAGCATTCAAAAATTGACCAGTTATTTTTTTGGAATCACCTTACTAACATCAATATCACCCAAACCCTCTATATTCTCATTAGCGTTCTTCTTTTTTGAAGATAATTGTTTAAGTTCATCAAGTAGCGTTTGTTTATCTTTCGGAGTTTTACTTCCCGCATCGCCACACTTACCAACATTATGTACAAATACATTATACTCCAATACGAAGTAAGTATGCCAGTCCTCTACTTCAAAATTATATACCTTTATTGGCTTATCAAGGTACTCAACAAACGCTTCCTTTACTTCAAGAATCTCACCTGAGTACATTACAAGCCTGTCACTCGGTTTCAAATCTCCCGCATCAACCCATCCTATACTTCAACCCAGAATGGGTGATTTGCTGTTGTTTTTATTTCCTGCTCTCCTACCTTTAAGTGAATCAGCTCTTTTATGTCTTTTACAAATACATTCAGTACTCTCTTTAATCCCTTTTCTCCTGTCTC
>JAEZUI010000151.1 GCA_023421115.1 Bacillota bacterium
CATATCTGCTGTGCTGATTCCTGAAGCAGGTACTTTTATAAAGTTTACAGGTACTGTTATTGTATCCCCTGATTTTCCTGCAACTGAATCAACATATACTGTAAATCCTGTAGCTACAATTGTCTTAGTTGGTGTTGGCTCTGCGGGTGTCTTTACAGGTGTTGCTGTCGCAGGATATGTTACTCCTATTGGAGTTGGTGAAGGAGTTGGTGAAGGAGTTGGTACTATTGATCCTCCATTGAGAGATATTGCTCCTGCATTTACAGTAGCAGATATACTTTTTAGATCGTTATCTCCAAAAGTTGAATTGGTTACATTTACAGTTGTTGAAGTAACTATTGAACTTAAAACTTCAAATTTAATGCTTGCAAATACTCCATCTGCTTTTATAGCTTCTTTTTCCATTGTGTAGTCAAGGAACAATACTTTTAATGTACCGTCTGACTCTTTGTTTATCGCAAAGTTTGTAGCTGCATTTGTAACTATACTTCCTGCTGCTCCACTTACATACTTAAGCTTAGTTGCATCATATTTGATTGTCATATCAGCAGTACTGACTCCTGCTGCAGGTACCTTAACAAAGTTTACAGGTACTGTTATTTCTTCTCCTGACTTTCCTGCACCTGAAGCAACATTAACCGTAAATCCAGTTGGCGCAGTTGTTGGTGCAACTGTGGGTGCAACTGTTGGTGCAGTTGTTGGTGGTGCAACGATTGCGTTTAGGGATACTGATCCAGCATTTACAGCAGCTGAAATGCTTGAAAGATCCTTGTCACCAAATGTTGAACCAGTAACATTTACAGTTGTAGCAGTTATTTCAGAAGTTAAAACTTTAAAAGTAACATTAACAAATACTCCATTTGTGCTTATAAACCCATTTGACATAGTATAGTCAAGGAATAATGCTTTTAAAGTACCGTCTGACTCTTTGTTTATTGCAAAGTTTGTAGCTGCATTTGTTACTATACTTCCTGCAGCTGCACTTACATATTCAAGCTTGGTTGCATCATATTTAATTGTCATATCTGCTGTGCTAATTCCACTTGAAGGGACGTTTGCAAAGCTTACTGGTACTACTATTGTTTCACCTGATTTTCCTGATACTGAATTCACGTTAACTGAAAACCCAGTTGATGAAACAGAAGCAAAAGATGTTGCACCAGCATTTTCCATCTGAGCGATGGCGTTGTCATATCCATACTTCGCCCATCCCAACACACCTGCTGGTATTGATTTCGAATAGCCTCCATTGCTTGCTGATGAATTTGAACTGCTCGCGTTAGCATTAGAAGCTTGATCTGCATAACTAAATGCTACTGTTTCGTAATCCTGTGCTGCAAATGCTGTTCCAAGGTTTATTACTGTTGAAAACATGGTAACAAGCATAGCAATAGCTACAATCATACTTATAACTTTTTTCATTTAACCATTCCTCCCAAAAATTTTATTTTTATATGATCTAGTTAAAGATCTTAAGGCGCCTCAATATTACAGGTACCCATTATACAAGTCAGTTATTGCTTAGAATTAACAAGCAATTCATAAATTGAATTCTACGATACCAGAGAGTACTTACAGATAGAAATATTAGAAAATAGATTTGAAGTAGTTAGAAAATATATATTAGTATGTAAAAATGTAGTTACGTATTTTACAACAACTAAACTGCAAGATATGTACGAAGAAAAACGAATGCTATAACGAAAACTAGATATACTACAAATTATTTCTCTAGTATAATTCATTTTGAACAATTTAATATTCTAAAATAAAACGGATTAGAATTTCTCTACTCTCACAAATTCCTCCTTAAATAAATCATCTCTATGTACTTTATTTGTTTAATTATAATTTCTTCATTTTTGCCGTATTAAGGGTATTTAGAGAAAGAAGGTAAAAAATAGAGATTAAACCTTATGTGATATAAGATTGGATTTGAATGTGTAAGGTTTTAGAATTATCCTGACCTCTCTACTCCCCTAATACTTCTTGTTTTATTGTTTTGTATATCGTTAAATTCATAGCTTTATTATATATTAAAACTTTCTATCTTTCAACAACTAGTTTAGCAAAGTATTTAATCCTTTTCGCTCATAAAAGCAAATCCTTCTTCCTTATGCTTCGTTATTCTATAATAGTAATACGAAAAAAAAAGAAATTTTGGGGGGTCGAAATTCAACTTATAAATAAAAAAGCTTATGTTTTGTATCTTTAGTATATATTGAGTTTTAATTTAAGCTTCACCAAACAACCGGTGCTTTTTAACATAACATACCTTCAAGTTATTCATATGTTAAATGCACTTCCTATGTCATAAATCGTGCACTCATTATTATCAATTTATGTTACCGAACACTCGTAATTTGTATCATTACTTTTCTTATTTCAAGCTAATATAATATTACTTATTTAAACAAATAATATTATACTAGCTTCTATAAATACAATAGTTAATTTCCCTTTTCACTCTTTACAAGAAAACGATTTATAATGCCATATAATAAAATCATGTAAAAACTCAATGCAGCATCGCCTGCATTACTACAAATCGGTAAAATTCCAACATTTTCAGCACTATCGTTGATTAGATAAGTCCAAGTTGGAGTTGGTGCTTTTAATCCTTCCTTATTCATATCAACTCCATCCTTTGTTATTTCTGCAGACTTTAGTGTATTTATTATTTCATCTTTCAAATCCTTGTCAAATACTTCAAAGGATTCTATTATAGTTTTATTAAATTCGAATAAGGGCTGCTTATTTACAATATTGACCAAATGTATGCTTTCCTTTAAATAGGATATATAATCTAAGTATTCTGACCAACACTTATTAATGTAGTATAATGTAATCTGTTTTTCTGCTTTCTGTACCCCTATAACTATTTATTTTGTCTAGTATATCTGTATACTTTTCTACCGTAAATTCAATGTTATCATTTTTAAGCATTTCATACTTTTTCTTCATATTAATAAGCATTTTAAACATAGAGATTCCCTCCTGGTAATATAAAAAATTATCGAGTATTTCCTACAGGTAAAAATAATCATCATCTATGACGTCTCAAAAAATAACACATCAAATTTTCAAACCTTAAAAAGATCCTCAAATAAAAACCTCCTAGGCGCAAAGCCTCTTCGGTTTACGTCATTCACTTTATTCGAAAGAGGTATAGTTAAATTATTTGAAGTGGAATTTGACTAGTTATTTTTTAGGAAGCACCATACCAAAAGTAAATCTCGCTTGTTTAATTTTGTGAAATAGTATTAGAACTAATGAACTGAAAAAGAAGATTATATCTAAAGACATTATAATGTGATTGGATACATGATTAACACAGCTTGATAAGCTTTTAGAAATAATAAGTATTATAATAACAAATACAAAAAATGCTTCAAGGGACGCAGCCCTTTGAAGAAGCCATTTCAAAAAATTTGGTTTACATTTGCCTATTTAGTAGCATTTTTATACGATTTCCAGCATCATTTAAATCTATAGCGACATAATCTACAAAACTAAAATCCTGTTTATTTGTATACTCCGATGGCACAGCAATGGTATAACAGCCTGCATTTTTACCTGCACGCGCACCATTACTTGAGTCTTCAATAACTATACACTCTTTTGGATCAAGATCCAACCGGTTTATTACCTTCATATAAATCTCCGGATTCGGCTTACCATTTACTATTCCATCCGATGACTGAGTAACATCAAAATATTGTCTAATACTTAATGTATTTAGAGTTATCTCCAAAAATTTAAGTGGCGAACCTGTTGCAATAGCCATTTTCATTTTTCCTTTGAACTCATCTAAAATATTAAAAAGTCCGGGCATTGGCCTAACATCATTTAAAAGCATTTTCTCAACCAAAACATATCTGGTTTTTAGTAATTCCTCAATTGGTTCGTCTATACCTAGATCATTGCAAAAAATTGTATATGATTCCACAGGCTTTCTGCCCATCATCTTCCCAAGAGTCTCCTCACTAACGGATTTACCGAAAGTTTTTGCCATCTGCCTGTCTATTTCATGATATATAGTCTCGGTATCAATCATTAGTCCGTCCATATCAAAAATAATTGCTTTCATATATTCGCCTCTCATTTCAAATAATTTATATAAGTCCCATTCAAAATAATTCTATCATTCACTATAAGGTCCTATATTAGTAATTTATTTTCCCTTCAGATATTTATCCATTATCTTTTGTGCAATAGGTGCAGCAATTAATCCCCCGGAAGAACCGCTATATTCAAGCACGACAGCAACTGCAATCTGAGGATTTTCAACAGGTGCAAACCCTATAAACCATGCATGTTCTTTGTCCTTTTTTTGTTGAGTAAGCTCGTTTTCTGCAGTACCTGTTTTACCTGCTACTTTAATACCCTTTATTGCTGCTTTTTTACCGGTTCCGCCATCTACAACTTCCTGCATCATATTTTTTACCTTAGCTGCAGTAACAGGATCCATAATCTGTTTGAATTCTTCCTTCTTGAAACTTTTTATTTCCTTACCTGCGGGTGAAACTATATGGTTAACTAAAAACGGCTTCATAATGATACCGTTGTTTGCTATTCCCGATGTAATCATTACCATGTGAAGGGGTGATATAAGTATTTTTCCCTGACCTATTGCAACCGCTGCCATATCATTCTGCTCCATCTTTTGATATCGAAACTGGCTTTTGCTCACAGGAATATCAAAAGTGATATCAGTCCCAAAACCTACTCTTTTAGATATATCTTCTAGTTTTTCCTGTCCAAGTTTTACACCAAGCTGTGCAAACATAACATTACTTGAAACCGCCAGGGCTTTTTTCAGGTCTATTTCTCCATTTGCTTTTCGGCCGGAATTGCTAATTTCTTTACCATCTATCGTTATAACACCTTTATCGTTGAATTTCTCTTTATCCAAACCATTTTCAATAATTGCGGCTGCTGTAACAACTTTAAAGGTAGAGCCGGGAATATATAACCCCTGTGTTGCACGCGCAAGAAAAGGAGATTCTTGTGATTCCACCATGACTTTCCAACCCTTAGCCAGCATTTCCTCATTTGTATCAAAATCAGGTTTGCTTACTAAAGCAAGCATTTCACCTGTTTTTGGATTCATTGCGACAACTGCACCATTTCTATTTCCTAGCAACTCATGACCTAACTTTTGCAGTTCATGATCTATAGTAAGAGAAAGGTTATTGCCTTCCTTTTTGTCCTGATTAGAACTCTTAAACAACCCAAACACTTTCGTGTATTCATCAAGCCCTAGCAGATAGTTGTTGTAAGATTCTTCCAACAAAGATTTCCCATATACTTTCGAATTATAACCTATAACATGGCTGTATAAGGAACTAAATGGGTATATACGTTGCTGTGTATTATCTTTTTCTTCGCTAAGTGCTAATACTATTCCTTTACGATCAAGAATTTTACCCCTGACTGTATTCTCATCGGCCTGATATTGTCTTCTGTTATAGGTATTTTGCACTATCTCTTTACTCTTGAAAACCTGTATATATGTAAGATATCCAACAAGAACAAAAAAAAGAGCGCAAATAACAATAAGCACATCTATTATCTTTTTATTCTCCTTCATCAATTTCACCGTCCATATCAGCATAATCCTCTTTTGATATTGCCTGCAAAATCCCAAGTGTAATAAAACTACTTATAAGTGAACTTCCTCCGTAACTTATGTAAGGCAGCGTTATTCCTGTCAAGGGTATTAATTTGATTACTCCTCCGATAATAATAAAAGTCTGCAAGCCCAACATTGCCGTTATACCAAGACCTAGCACTTTGTTAAACTTCTTTCTGACTCTCATAACAATTTTTAATCCTCTGTAGGTGAGCAGCATATAAAGCAGAATAACTGCCACACCTGTCAATATACCCATTTCCTCACAAATTGCAGAGAATATAAAATCGGTATTAACTGCCGGAACCATATCAGGTCGCCCATGACCAAGTCCTGTCCCAAAATAACCACCTGAACTTATAGCAAACAGTGACTGGGTAATTTGATAACCCTTTCCGGCAATATCCGCCCAAGGATTTATCCAAGTATCAATTCTTACTTTAATATGGTAAACAAAAAAATACCCAAAGAGTGCGACCGGTATTGTCATCACAATATTACACAGGAAAAAAAGCGTATTTTTTCCAAACACATAAAGAACTATGATATATATGAATGAGAGCAGAAGTATTGATCCCCACTCTCTCTGAAGCATTAAAAAAAATACATTCATAAATGTAAAGGAAATCAAAACAAGTTTGTTCAGTTTCGCTTTTTTTATTTCATCAAATTTCGTATCTTGAAAAAACAACTGATCAGGTTTCTTAAAATAACAAGCCAAAAACAAAATATAAATTATCTTTGATATTTCTAGAGGTTGGAAACTTTGTCCTCCGATCACTATCCAATTTGTAGCCCCATTTATATTTTTACCTAATAATAATGTGCTCAAATACAAAAAAACTGATGCTGCAATATAATAAATAGCAATTCCATCCCATACTTTGATCAACAGGAACATTTGACAAGTAGTAATAAACAACACTATACCTATAATCGTCCAAATTGTCTGTTTAATACCCGTATCGTTATCAAGCCTATATATCATCATTATACCAAGGCTTAGTAGCATGGAAACAATAAGAAATAAGTATTCATCTCCAAGTTTCTTCTTTATTATTATAAAATAAGTTGTACACATCATCAAAATAATACCTAAACCAACAGCAAGGATATCAAATTTGTAAGACTTTAAATTATGAGCGATAAATAAATATGCCAACAAATTTAACAGTATAATATAATTTATAGGCTTACGATATGTAAATATACCAAACACCAAACCACCTCATTTTCAGAACAAATCTTTCAACTGCAGCTTTCAAAAAATTAAATACCAGACAATACATCCACAAATAAAAATTCTACCTGCCCTAATCTGATTTTATCACCGTTATTTAATCTCCATTCAAATCCGCTTTTTAAAGGGTTATCGTTAACAAAAGTTCCATTTTTACTGCCAGTATCCTTAATATAATAAATACCTTCCCTTAAAACTATTTGAGCATGCAGACTAGATATAAAAGGATCCTTAATAATAATATCACTTTTAACGTCTCTGCCAATATTACATTCTTTTGTAAGCAAATATGCTTCTTCCATTTTAAAATTCAGCATTTCTCTTTGATTTATCAGTTTTAAGTAAGGATACTTTCCATTACCGTTAGTTCTATAATAGTTCATGGACTTTATATCCATGTAAATAAGCCTTATTATACTAAATATAAAACAATATATAACCAATACAAAAACAAAATTCATTAAAAGAGTGATTATTCCCATTCTCCTTCACTTCCTCTTATACTGTGATATTTCTAATACTTAAGTTAATCCTTTAAACACATTAAATTATATCCCTAAAATCTAAAAATAACAAATAAATATTGTCTAAATAAGGTAAATAGGTTGATTCCAAAAAAAACTGGTCAATTGCCATTTCAAAAAATTTGATTTACATTTTTTGTACATCAAAATAATGATCCTCTGTTTGGAAGCTTTCAAGCTTCCGTGATTGGCTTTGTGCCCCAGATACTGAAAAGGTTATTTTTTGAAATAGCCTTATTCAACTATACTAATAGTAACTTTATTATTGTTTAAAATATGCTATAATGTGATATAATTATTTAGGACAAAATTTAGTAAATGTAATTTTCCTAAGCATACATTACTTTAACACATAAAAAATCATTTTTTGTTACGTTGATTAAAATGTAGGAGATTTCAATTAATGCACACTAACTTCACACTAATTAATTTAATGAATTTTGTGGAAAATAATCGAATAGTAAAGTATAATAATAATAAAATGTACGTAACTTTATTAAGGGTGGTAGAATGAGTGCGATATCCTCTTTTAGGACATTTATTGGCAAATTAATAAGGAATATACGCTTCAATTACTTTGATAGCAAAATTAAAGTAGTTGAATTTGTTGCATGCATTTTACTTATACTTTTTCTGTCGCTAGTACTTTTCCTTCAAATGGTTCCTGACGAAACTCGAGCATTTGTATCTCAAATTCAAATTCTTATAGCATTTTATTTGGCTTTCCGTTTTAATTTTTTGGGTTTGATATTCTCTACAATATTAAGTTCTTTTGAACTAATAACATTGTTATTTTTATACAACCAAACTAGGGATATGGATTATTTAATCGGTTTTACATTGAGAATACTTACTATAATAGTTGGAGCTATTGTTGCCATACTTGCATATAAGCAAGACTTACAAAAGAAAAAACTCCAAAGGCTTGCAATAACTGATGAATTAACGGATGTATACAATCAAAGACAATTTAGAATTCTTCTTGAAAATGAAATAGAAAATTCAACTAAAAATAACACTTCTCTTGGTTTAATAATGATGGATATAGATAATTTTAACATGTACAACGATTTATACGGTCATGAATGCGGCGATAAAATACTTAAGGCGACATCAACTATTTTAAAGTCAATAGTAAAACAAAATGGTTATGTATGTAGATATGGTGGTGATGAGTTTGCAATCATTTTTCCGAATACAGACATCGAGACTTTAGAAATGTTCGCACACAATATAATTCACAAATTTGAAAAGGTAAGAAGCGATTATTTTTCTGAAAAACTTTCTGAAAAGGTTACATTATCTATAGGACTTTCCGAATACCCAAACAGATCTTGCAGTAAAAGTGAGTTAATTTCTCAATCAGATATGGCTTTATACCACGCAAAAAATCTCGGTAGAGGTAGAGTACACCTGTATCAGGATATAATCTCACAAATCCGTAAAAACCTTAGTTCGGATAATCAACAGTTAATTGGTGCCTTTAAAGGGTTACTCAGTACTATATCTGCAAAAGATAAATATACTCATGCTCATAGTGAACGTGTCTCTTCTTATGCAGTCATGATAGGCAAAGCTATGAATTTAAGTATTAACGAAATAACTGTTCTCGAATACGCTGGACTTTTACATGATATTGGTAAAATTGAAATACCAAAAACACTATTAAACAAAAATGAAAGTTTAACAGAAGATGAACAGCTTATAATCCGTCAACATCCGGTTTATAGTGAAAATATACTTGAACCGCTTGAAGATATTGATAACCTACTAGACTATGTAAGGCATCACCATGAAAAAATCGATGGTTCGGGATATCCTGACGGCCTTTCAGGCAAAGAAATAAGTTTAGGTGCAAGAATACTATGTGTCGCTGATTCTTTTGATGCTATGATTTCAGAACGCCCTTACTGCAAAAGAAAAACCACAGAGGAAGCTTTAATGGAATTGAGGCAGTATTCAGGTACTCAATTCGATCCCGAAATTGTAGATATATTCTCTGCAGTAATGAACCCCACATATAAAGCTGTTTCATCCAACTAAATTTTTTGAAATGCCAATTGATCAATTACTTTTTCTGAATTACCTTATCTAATTGTTTTAGGTATACGTCAACCTCTTCTCTCAATTTAGGATCAATTTTAACAGAAGTCTTTAGTTCCTCTTCAGCTAAATCGTATTTCTGATCATAAAAGTATATAATACCAAAAAGATAATGTCCCCTTGAAGCGTCAATTTCTTTTAGATATGTTGCCCTTTGTATGGCCTCCTCATATTTACCTTGCAAATATTCTATCATTGCTACCCTAAATAATGTTTTTATTTGTAAATCCCTATCCAATATTTTCAAATCAATAATTTCTTCACCCTTTCTTTCAGCTTCAAATAGTCTATTTTCTTGAACTAAGTTACTAAGTTGATAATACTTTGCATTTCCACTCAAATTAAAGCCATAGTACAAACCGCCAGCTAAAAGCAGGATAGTTGCTGCTATAAATACAGGTCTTCCCAAAAGTTTATTTGGAGCCTTTCTAATTTTTAATATTCCTGAGGTTAAAAACCCTCCTATAAGGCCTCCTATATGGGCAAAGTTATCTATTCCAGGCTTTATAAACCCATAAACAAGATTTACAACAACCATAACTAGAATATTGTTTCCAAAATACCTTTTAAAAAGAATTGGATTTTCAACACGAAAATAAAATAATGCTCCCATCAATCCGAATATAGACCCCGATGCACCTACTGCCGAATGAGGCGAAAACATAAAACTTGCAATATTCCCCATTATCCCTGCCGCAAAATAAATAAAACCAAACTTTATGTGTCCATACATCCCTTCAATTATTTTTCCAAACACAAATAGAGACAAACAATTCATTGCTAAGTGCTGAAAATCAGCATGCAGAAATATAGGTGTTAAAAATCTCCAATATTCACCGCTAAAAATCAAGTAGTTTTCTTTTGCACCAAGGGGAGTAAATAAGCTTTGGACACTAATGCCCTTTCTTAATGCATATATATTCATTGCTAACCATATCAGCACATTGACTATAATCAAACCATAAGTAAAAAAAGGAACTTTTGACTTAAGTCGAGCCAGGGAATAGTTAGTCTCATTCTCTTTTTCTAAAGTAGGGTTCACATACTTATCTGTATCTACAGAAACACCCTCACTATTACTATCTGGATGTAGAGCTGAATTTAGTACAGCTTCTATACCATGGGCCTCAATAGGAAGGTTGTATAGTTTGTTTATTTCTTTATTTGTCAAGTCCACAGTAATACAGGGCAGATATTTTCTAATATAGATATCCTCCATTTGTCCGGCTCTTATCAATTGCAGCTTTATTTCATCTGTTGTTGAAGTAAAGATAAAAACTTGAAAAGCTATAACAGTAGAACCATTCATTTGTGTCAAATTTTTACTGGCTAGCTCGAGTTTATTTTTTATCTGCTCATTGCTCAGAGAATCAGCATCTATCAACTCAACAATTATAAATTTGCCTTCCTCCACTTTCTGTACTATTCTCATTCCTTCAGATTGTATACGATGCCCTTCATTGTTTATAACAGGCACAAATCCTTGTTTTTGTATAAGTAAAGCATCTACTTTATTCATATAGTTAGTTTTCATTTAGCAACACCCCTTATTTGACCGTACTTGCTTTTTTCTATGTATTCTAACTATTATACCAAAATTATCATCCCCTTTGTATATAAATTAATTCCAAGAAAATTTGCTTCGCTCATGACTTAAAACTCTTAAGTTGTTGATCTAAATTGGGAGTACGGCGATTTTGGAGCCTGAATGAAGGGAGTACCTACTGTTTTAGTGTCAAACGACTCCATTACGTGACCTTCGCATAGAATCTGTAGCCTCGGCCTGATAATTTTCGCACGCGTCTATGGGACCTCCTGTCCCGAGACGCTAAAAATGCCATCCGTGGCATTTTTACTTCAAATTATCAAGCTTTCGGCAACAGCTTCTAATGCTCAGGTCAAGTAATTGCGTCATTTGACACTAAAACAAGTTTTCACTTTAATTAGGTTCGTTTTTAGTTTTTTATTGCTATAACTATTATAATATAGAGTCTTACATTGTATAGAATTTATATAAATTCCTATACTTAAATAAAACAAAGCCTTATGGCGTAAACCATAAGACTTTGATATAAATCTGGCAGCGACCTACTTTCCCGGGACGTCACCATCCAAGTATCATCGGCACTGGGAAGCTTAACTACCGTGTTCGGAATGGGAACGGGTGTGACCTTCTCGTAATAACCACCAG
>JAEZUI010000193.1 GCA_023421115.1 Bacillota bacterium
CAGACAATAATTTCTAGCATCATCCACTGATAAATCTTGTAATATTAAATTCCACCCTTAAATTTGTAAGAGCTATTTCCACTGTTCAATATTCTACGGGTGGAATTTACTTTTGCAATTAAGAATCTATAAAATTACCTAAAATAGGTTTGCTAGAGGTATTGACAAAAGGAACTGTACGTGTTATATTATTTGTTGTCACAAGAAATGGAGAGATGGTCGAGTTGGTTTAAGGCACCGGTCTTGAAAACCGGCGTAGGTGTGAGCCTACCGTGAGTTCGAATCTCACTCTCTCCGCCAATATTTGAATAGAATTTTTTAAAACACGGAGAAGTACCCAAGCAGGTCGAAGGGGACGGTTTGCTAAACCGTTAGGTCGGGTAACTGGCGCCAGGGTTCGAATCCCTGCTTCTCCGCCACACATGAGCATTCCAGACAATGGAGTGCTTTTTTAGTGCGTTTACATAATAGCGTTATGGGGACTATTTTTACATTACAAGTATTTAAATATGTAAAAAATCTATATTAAATATGTTATGACAATCAAACAGGAAAAAGCAGTCTAATTAAGGCTACAGCTTCTATACGAAGGTCATTGCTTTTGAATTTATATCAATTAATCCACACAAAATAGAGAAGAGCCTGATTTTTGTTAAATGGTTGGATTAAAGAAAAGGTACATTAATCCCGTTTTTTTGCCCTCTTTTTTAAAGTGGATTTAACCCTTCTAATATCTCTGCCACTGTTTCTTGAGACCTTATAGTAACAATAAACAGCGGGAATGAAGAAAAATTGAAATAAAACCATAGTATATATATAATTGTAGGGCTCGTTAAACTTTAAAGATATAAATCCTAAAACTATACCTATAAGCACGTTACCTAAAGCTCTTCCTAATCCGTTAATAAGATTAGCAATACTGAAGGCAGTTGCCCTGTGTTCAGGTAGATTTATATCAGTTAAAAGAGCTAACCAGTTTGGAGTATTTGCTGATTGTGCAGCAGTTGCACATACTGCAAGTATAAACATAAAAAGTATCCAAGGGTTTGTAACAAATTGTTTTATAAGTGAAATAAGAATTATATAAGGTTCATTTGATGAGGGAAGTCTGAGGTTATCCATTGGAAGTAAAAACATAAGGATATAAAGAGGTATGGCTGTGAGAATAAGACCACCGGTCAAAAGAGCTCTACCTCTGTAAGTTTTCTTTTGAAATCTGTCTCCTAGATAACCAAAATATGTTGATGAAAGTCCACCCATTTGTAGAAGTCCGTAAAAGTAGCCAGCAGCTATTGCAGCTGTGTCTATATTAATACCTTCAGATCTTATTTTAGAAGCATAAAGTGTAGGAAGCCATATAAGGGTACCTATTGTAACCTGCATAAAGAATCCCTGCAGCATAAGCCATTTATTACTCTTTTTTGCAGTAATTTTAGGTATATGATTCAATTCAATAGAGTAATTATAACTTAATCCATCTTTATGGAGATTTTTTAGCTCAGGTTCCGCAGAACCCTTTTCAGGTTCCTTCATTATAAAATATAAGAACATAAAAATAAAATCAATAACAGAGATTATTATAAAAGGTCTTCTCCATGTTGAATGTGTAGATATAATAGGTGCCATAACAGCTCCGGCAATACCTCCAAATCCCTGAGATAAGCCCCATAAACTCAATAATGTGCCTAGATGCTTTTTCGGTATAAAGTCTGTCATAACGCTATAACCGATTGAACCTACACATCCAAGACCTATACCGGTAAATATTTGAAATAATATCAATTGAAAATAGTTTTTGCTAAACGCCGTAAGAAATATTGAAACAGTAAAAATAAAAGTTCCAATTATAATTAAATGTTTCCTCTTTCCTTTGTCAGCCATGTATCCCCAGAAAATTGATGATACAGCAGAAAACAAAATTGTTACAGCGGATACAACACCCATTGCTGAAACATGTATGTTTAAATCCTCCGATATAGATGAAAATAGAGGAGGAAATAATCCTAAAACTACATTATCTAATGAAGCTGATAGTATAAGAATTGTTAATGTTATAATAGTGTTAATATTCGTTGATTTTTCCTTCATTATATATTTATTAACCTTTCCAATTATAATTATTCTATTAGAAATTATAAAATATTGTCATTTTTATAATTATAACATAAAATTATATTCAAGGTGTTATATACAGTACTTAAAGAAAAACACCTAAATAAAAAAGAAACTGCAACAAAAGCAGTTTCTTAAAAATAATGAAGTTATATTTATGGCAAATTGGTATAACCCATTAAAAATTTATCAACTTCACGGGCGGCACCTCGTCCTTCATTAATTGCCCACACTACAAGGCTTTGTCCGCGTCTCATATCTCCAGCAGCATATATACCTTTTATATTTGTTTCGTAACTTCCATATTGTGCTTTTACATTAGATCTTTCATCTTTATCAATACCAAGCTGATTTGGTATTGTCTCTTCAGGGCCTAAGAACCCCATACATAGAAGTACGAGATCTGCTTCCCAAACCTTTTCACTTCCATCTATTTCAACCGGTATAAAGCGTCCTAAATCGTCTTTCTTCCATTCAATATTAACAGTATGGACTTCTTTCAAATTACCGTTTTTGTCACCTACAAACTTCTTAGTAGTAATGCAATAGATTCTAGGATCATCGCCGTAAATAGCAGCTGCTTCTTCCTGTCCATAATCAACCTTCAAAACTTTAGGCCATTGGGGCCAGGGATTGTTTGGTTGTCTCAAAGAAGGAGGCTTAGGTAAAATTTCAAATTGGACAACACTTTTACATCCATGCCTTAGTGAAGTTCCGACACAGTCGGTTCCGGTATCACCACCGCCTATTACTATAACGTTTTTACCTTTTGCAGAAATGTAATTACAATCAGCGTGTTTTGAGTCAAGGAGACTTTTTGTATTTGTACGTAAGAAATCCATTGCAAAATGGATACCCTTTAGTTCTCTGCCTTCAATATTCAAATCCCTTGGCTTTGTAGCTCCTCCACATAATACTAAAGCATCAAAGTTTTGCATAAGTTCCTCAGAGGAGATGTCTTTACCTACTTCCGTATTTGTTATAAAATTAATACCTTCTTGTTCAAGGATATCAACTCTTCTTTGGACAATGCTTTTATCAAGCTTCATATTAGGAATTCCATACATAAGAAGTCCACCTATTCTATCGGCTCTTTCATATACTGTAACATTGTGACCGGCAGAGTTTAATTGATCTGCACAGGCAAGACCTGATGGTCCTGAACCGATTACTGCTACTTTTTTTCCAGTACGTACTTTTGGTACTTCTGGAATTATCCATCCTTCTTCAAAAGCTCTATCAATTATAGTACATTCATTAAGCTTTATTGTTACCTGCGGGTCATTAATTCCTACGGTACATGAACCTTCACAAGGTGCAGGACATACTCTGCCTGTAAATTCAGGAAAATTATTTGTTTTAATAAGCCTTTTTAGTGCTTCTTTCCATAAGCCTTTATATATTAGATCGTTCCATTCCGGAATAAGGTTGTGTATAGGGCAACCCGATGCCATTCCATTTATTAAGATACCTGAGTGGCAAAAAGGAATACCACAGTCCATACATCTTGCTGCCTGATTTCGTTGTTTATCTTCTGGAAGAGTTTCATGAAATTCATTCCAATCATTTACTCTTTCAAGGGGGGAACGATCCTTTGGTAATTCTCTCTCATATTCCATAAAGCCGGTTGGTTTTCCCATTGTAATCCCTCCATTTCTAATTTCCACTAACACGGGCAAGGTCTTTGTTGTTAGCATCAAAAGCTGCCATTAAAGCTTCTTCACCGTCAATGCCCTGATTGGAAACCTGTTTTATAGCTTGAAGCATTCTTTTATAATCTATAGGCATTACTTTAACAAAGTTACCAATCATTTTATTCCAATTATCGAGTATTCTTTTTGCCACATCACTATTTGTGTATAAAAAATGTTTCTGAAGCATTAATTTAATTATGTTCGCTTCTTCATTTTCGGTGACTTTTTCTAAACCTACCATTTCCTTATTGCATTTATTTGCAAAGTCATTATTTTCATCGAGTACATAGGAAACTCCACCGGACATTCCTGCTGCAAAATTTCTGCCGGTTTCTCCTAAGATAACAACTGTTCCGCCCGTCATATATTCACAGCCGTGGTCACCTACACCTTCAACAACTGCATTTATGCCACTGTTTCTTACACAGAATCTTTCTCCTGCAATTCCCCGGATGTATGCTTCACCACTTGTTGCACCATAGAATGCAACGTTTCCGGTTATAATGTTTTCATTAGGCTTAAAAGAAGAATTTTTTGGAGGATAGACTATTATTTTTCCTCCTGATAAACCTTTGCCTAAATAGTCATTAGTGTCGCCCTCAAGTGTTAGCGTTATTCCTTTAGGTACAAAAGCACCGAAACTTTGACCGGCTGATCCCTGAAAATGAAGACTTATTGTGTCTTCAGGCAAACCTTCTGCGCCATATTTTTTTGTTATTTCACTGCCAAGTATTGTTCCTACTACACGGTTTGTATTTTTAATAGGAAGTATAGCTCTTACTTTTTTGTTTGAAGATAAAGCAGGTTCACATATACTTAAAAGTTCAGTCATATCAAGGGATTTTTCAAGTTCATGATCCTGTTTTTCTATACAGTGCATTACTGAAACTTCAGATAACTTCGGACTGTATAAAATTTTAGAAAGATCAATTCCTTTAGTTTTCCAGTGATGTATTGCTGCGGAAGCTTCAAGTAAGTCTGTTCTTCCAACCATCTCGTTTATAGTCCTAAAGCCTAGTTCTGCCATAATTTCACGTAATTCCTGGGCAATAAACCTAAAGAAGTTTACAACATGCTCCGGTTTCCCTGCAAATTTCTTTCTAAGTTCAGGATTTTGTGTTGCAACTCCAACAGGACATGTGTCAAGATTACAAACTCTCATCATAACGCAGCCTAATACAACTAGTGGAGCAGTAGCAAAACCGAATTCTTCAGCTCCTAGTAATGCTGCTATTGCTACATCTCTTCCTGTAAGAAGCTTGCCATCCGTTTCAACAACTATACGACTTCTCAAATTGTTTAGCATGAGAGTTTGATGTGTTTCAGCAAGTCCTAATTCCCAGGGTAAACCAGCATGTTTTATACTTGTACGAGGAGATGCGCCAGTACCTCCGTCATAACAGCTTATCAATACAACATCTGCTTTTCCTTTTGCAACTCCGGCTGCAATTGTACCTACGCCAACTTCAGAAACAAGCTTTACATTTATTCTTGCATCTCTGTTTGCGTTTTTAAGATCATGTATAAGCTCTGCTAAGTCTTCAATTGAGTATATATCATGGTGTGGAGGAGGAGATATTAAACCTACACCGGGAGTTGAACCTCTTACTTTAGCAATCCATGGATATACTTTACGTCCGGGCAATTGTCCGCCTTCACCGGGTTTTGCTCCCTGTGCCATTTTTATTTGAATTTCCTTTGCATTTACTAGATAGTGGCTTGTAACTCCAAATCTTCCGGATGCAACTTGTTTGATGGCACTACATCTTGAATCACCATTTTCATCAGGCGTGAATCTTTCAGGATCTTCTCCACCTTCTCCGGTATTGCTCTTACCTCCTATACGGTTCATAGCTATAGCCAGACTTTCATGTGCCTCTTTACTTATTGAACCATATGACATAGCACCGGATTTAAATCTTTTGAATATAGATTCAACAGATTCA
This sequence comes from Bacillota bacterium, assembly GCA_023421115.1. GTDB lineage: Bacteria > Bacillota > Clostridia > Acetivibrionales > Acetivibrionaceae > Acetivibrio. Next base: position 5,753 of record JAEZUI010000193.1, read on the forward strand.
ACTTCCTCTATAGATACAGGTTTACGTGACTTAAAGTTCAAAAGACCTCTTATTGTGCATAATCTTTGGGTTTGATCGGTAATAAGTTTTGAAAACTCCTTAAATTCTTCATAACTTCCGTTTCTGCATGCGTTTTGAAGCTTATGAATAGTTTCCGGGTTATACATATGGTATTCTCCGTCAGTACGCCATTTATTGACTCCTCCGGACTCTAAAAATAACTCATTTATACGCTCATCGAAGGCTGATATATGCCTCAATCTTACTTCCTCAGCTACTTCGGCAACTCCTAATCCACCTATTCTTGTAGAAGTTGAAGTAAAGTATTTATTGATAAAATCTTCCGAAAGACCTATTGCTTCAAAAATCTGGGCAGCTTGGTAACTTTGTATGGTCGAAATCCCCATTTTTGAAAGTACCTTAACTATGCCTTTTTTACATGCCTTTAAATAATTATGGACTGCTGTATCATAATCGGTATCAATTAATAAATCATGTTTAATCATATTATCAATAGATTCTAGTGCAAGGTACGGATTTATAGCTGAAGCTCCATAACCTATAAGTAGGCAAAAATGGTGTATTTCTCTAGGTTCACCGGATTCTAATACAATACTTACAGATGTTCTTGTACCTTTTTTTATAAGATGGTGATGTAGTCCGGATACAGCCATAAGAGCCGGAATTGCTGCTTTATCAACACTTATACCTCTATCGGATAGAATCAGTATATTAGCACCTTCTGAAATTGCTGAATCTGCATTAGCAAACAATTCTTCCATTGCTTTTTCAAGAGCCTTAGCGCCTTTTTTTACACTAAATAGTATGGATAAGTCAATAGACTTAAATCCTTGTTTATCAATATGGCGAAGCTTTTCAAGATAGTCATTGTCTATAACAGGATTTATAACTTTTATTTGTCGGCAACTTTCAGGTACAGGGTTTATTAGATTTCCTTCTGAACCCATCATGGTTACTGTGCTTGTAATGATTTCTTCTCTTATAGCATCAATTGGAGGATTGGTAACCTGGGCAAAAAGCTGTTTAAAATAGTTATATAACAGCTGCGGTTTGTCAGATAATACAGCTAAAGGTATATCTGTACCCATTGCACCAATTGGATCTACACTGTCTTTAGCCATTGGAATTAAGATAGAATTCAGGTCTTCTGTGGTATAGCCAAAAGCTTTTTGTCTTAAAAGTACAGTTTCATGGTTTGTTTTTGTTTCATAAGGAACCATAGGTAAACTTTCTATATTTGCCAAGTGTTCATTCAACCATTCGTGGTAAGGTTGCTTTGAAACAATAGAATGCTTAATTTCATCATCTGAGATAATTCTTCCTTCATTAGTATCTATAAGAAGCATTTTTCCGGGGTGAAGTCTTTCCTTACGTATTACATTTTCTGCTGGTATGTCAAGGACTCCAACTTCTGACGCCAATATTACCAAATCATCAGTAGTAATATAGTAACGTGCGGGTCTAAGACCGTTTCTGTCTAAAACTGCTCCCACTGTTGAACCGTCTGTAAATGCTATTGCAGCAGGTCCGTCCCATGGCTCCATTAAGCAACTGTGATATTCATAAAATGCTCTTTTCTCATCACTCATGGTTTTGTGGTTTGACCAAGGTTCAGGTATCATCATCATAACAGCATGAGGAAGTGAACGCCCTGAAAGGGATATAAACTCGAGGCAATTATCAAACATTGCAGAATCACTTCCATTTGGATTAATAATTGGAAGTATTTTTTCTATTTTTTCTCCGAAATGTCGGGATTCCAAAAGTGATTGCCTTGCATTCATCCAATTTACATTACCTCTTAAGGTATTTATTTCTCCGTTGTGTATAATATAGCGGTTTGGATGTGCTCTCTCCCAACTTGGAAAAGTATTTGTGCTATATCTTGAATGCACAAGGGCGAGAGCAGATTCAACAGAATTATCTGCCAGTTCACTATAGAATTTTTCAACTTGATCGGATGTTAACATACCTTTATATACTATAGTCTTAGATGACAAACTTGAAAAATAAACATATTGATTATTATCAAGAGCATATTTTTCAATGCGCTTTCTTATAACGTAAAGTTTTCTCTCAAAAGCAATTTCTGTATCAAGACTATTATTCTTTTCAATGAAAATCTGCCTTATAAAAGGTTTTGCCGAAAGTGCGACACTTCCTAATGAACTGTCATCTAAATTTAGGTCCCTCCAGCCTAAAAGACTTTGCCCTTCTTCTGTTATTATACGCTCAATGTAATTTTCCATAGCTTTTCTCTTATCCTTATCAGAAGGTAGAAAAACCATTCCTACTCCGTAATTCCCGGATTGGGGTAATTGAATTTTTTGCTTTAGTAATTCTTTTGAAAAGAACTTATGAGGTATTTGTATTAATATTCCCGCTCCGTCACCGGAATTGGATTCAGATCCGCTACCCCCTCTATGAGTGAGGTTTATGAGGATAGTTAAAGCTTGTTGAACAATTTTGTGGGATTTTTCACCTTTTATATTAACAACAAAACCTATGCCACAGGCATCATGCTCAAATTGGGGGTCATATAAACCTTGCTTTGAGGGCAATCCGTAATTTTTCATTGTTAAACACCCTTTCTATATAAAATATTTTTGTGTTATAAAATGAAGTTTTTAATTAATAAACTTGCAAAAGTCACCAATGTACAAAAATAGCGTACTTAAAGCGAAGTAGTCATTCTCGCCATTGAGTACGCTTGATAAAAACTAAAGCACCATTGCTATGTGAATAGCATAAACCTTTTTTAGATACTTTGTTTTTTTATTATAACATAAACACATAAGCAAATTCAATAAATTTGAAAAAAAATATATATAAATTTGCAATTATGAATTGGCGGACTTGCAAATTACGATTTTATATTATAATAAATAAAGCTATGACCTCTGCTTAAGGTATAGCTTAACTCTTGTTATGTGTAAAATTAAATTTAATTTACTTAATTTGTATTTTAAACACTTTTTACATTTGAAAGATTATCTCATAAATCTATTAAAGGCAGTTGTTAAAATTACTACTAAACTTGTAAGATTAACTAAAAAGCTTAAAGACATATCAAAAAAAGAAATCTGAGTTTCTGAAGAATTTTCATCTTCTGGATTGTTTTTAATGTTTTCTACTATGTAACGAATCCAATAAACAATTAAAAAGACTGTAGCAATTTTATAAATAAATAAATCTATAAAAAAGCAACTATATATGAAATATAAAATTATAATCATAGCTTTAGAGGTTCTAATACCCAATTTAATTTTATTAAAATCAAAATTAATAATATCTTTGAATTCTTCAACTAACTCTTTAGTTTCCTCATCATCTTCACTAGCATTAGTTAAGAAAGGGTTGATAATATTTCTCATAGATGAAAAAGATAGGACCAACGACAGAATTATAAAAAATGCTGTATCATTTGACACTATAGATATAACAGGTATTATAATTATCATAATAAGCAAAAGTAGCATGCCTTCTAATTGCATTTCGTACTCCTAAATTTAAAAAATTACAAACAGCATATAAGTAAAGCTGCTTATACTATATTAGCAGCTTTATTTTTTCATTACAATATATTCTTTAAAAACTATAAAATTTCAATTGGTTGCAAAATTCACTGTCAATGCATTGTAAACTATGGCAGACATTTCTCCACGGGATAAGGGGTGATTGGATACTAAGGACAAATTTTTATCCAGACCAAGTTCAACACCTTTGTTGACTACATTGTCAGGCCATTTTCCATCCAAACTTTTCTCATATCCTAAAGCTCTAATTACTACCGCGAGTGCCTCTGCATAAGTTACATCTTTATCCGGTGCTATTGTATTGTCGGGATATCCTGCAACAAGCTCGTATTTAAGAGCGAGTCCAATATTAGTATATGCCCAGTGATTTTTCTTTAAATCCTTAAAACCAATTTTTGTGTCTTTTAAATCTGTATCTTTATCATAAGCCATCATTTTTACAATAAGGGTAATAAATTCGCTTCTTTTTATTTTGTTATTAAGTTTAAGAGTTCCGTCCTCGTATCCTTTCATAATTCCAAGCTTGACTAAAGAATTTGCATTTTGTTCCATTGTAGATATAACAGAAGGCGGATTGTCAGGAGAAGCTTTTATATTTGTTACTAGATTAAATATTATAGCAAAAACAACAATAAAACCTAAGCACTTTTTCATTTGTTTATGTAACACCCCTTATTACATTTTGTTAGTTTTATCTTAAATTTACATTCATTTCACTAAAGTTTTGCACAAACATATATGATTTGTATAAAATCAAAGTTTGTTATGAAATATAAATAAAGTTCAATATAGTCTAATTATACACTATAAAAATGTTTTTAATATTAAAAAAAAGTTACATTTTAAATTTAACGAATAAAATTTAATGCAATAACTAATGCTATTTATAGAGAAAATGAAATAGCTTATTTATAAGGAGGAAAATAAAAAATGTCAAGAACAGTTGTGGCTATTTTTGATAATTATTCAAATGCCGAGAATGCTGCAAAACAAATAAAAGACCAAGGTCTTAGGACAGATGATATTTCCATTATTGCAAAAAATGAAGAAGGCAATAGAGATGAAAATGAAACAACGGGATTAAATATGGGTACAAACCCAAAAGGTGTTAACGATAATATATCTGATGGTGTCATAACAGGAGGCATACTTGGAGGACTTGCTGGATTATTGATTGGTGCAGGAAGTATGGTGATTCCGGGATTGGGAATAGTTGCTGCAGCAGGACCTATTACTGGGTTACTATCAGGAGCAGTAACAGGTGGTGTAGTTGGAGGACTTGTTGACCTTGGAATTCCCGAAAATAAAAGCCGCCAGTACGAAACAGATATAAAAGCAGGAAAAATTCTTTTCAGTATGAAGACAGATGACGATAAAGTTTCCTCAATTGGTTCAATATTAAGAAACAATGGAGCAGTTAGTGTGGATAGTTATTAGTTAAGATAAAATAAAGTGAAAATGCCCCCTTACAGTAAACGGGGGGCATTTAATAATAATAAACCTATGAAAAAATTAATTTATACGGCATCTTCATCATTAATAGGCTGTGGATCAACAATGCCTTCTGAAGGAGAATTAGGCATGCCACTTGAAGCTGGATAAACCTCCTGTGGCGCTGTAGTTAATGAAGGGGTTGAGGCAGGAACACTTTTCGTACCTCTCTTAACTGTTTTTTCCAAAGTCCTATAAGAGCTTCTATGAATTTTTGTTTTACTCTGTATTTCACCGTTAATTTTGACAATTTTATAAGTATCAATTACATATCCTGTCATTCCGCTATTAACAACTAATGTTTTTCCTTCAGCAAGTGTAGGATCATTAATATATTTAATAGGAGCGGGTGTAGTGCTTATTTGAACATTACTTATTTCAATGGTTTTATTTGGGGTTTCGTTTGTACCTAAAATTGAAAATACAACATGATTGTCACTAGTTACCTTTCCATGAACTTTTATAGGCATATTGGTATTATTTTTAAACTTAAAATCAGTTGAGTCATAAGATACTGCAGCATCCTGACCAAAAGGAACATAACTTACTGTAAACATGTGGTTACTTCTAAATACAGTCTCTAAGTCTGCTTTCAGTGTTGAATTATATAGAGTAGTAGATACCTGACAAATACCTCCCCCTATGTCTGGAACTATTTTGCCGGCGATATATGCATTTGCAGATTTATACCCCCTATCAGATGTTCTAGGACCAACAACATCGTTAAACGAAAATGTTTCTCCAGGTAAAAGTATTTTTCCGTTTATTTTTGAGACTGAAAGCCTCATATTTACAGCTCTATTTGCATTGTTGACAGTACTTGTATTAAAACTTGTACTTGCTGTTGAAAGAGTATCTTTAAAAAGATTTGAACTAAATATAGCTGTAGTTACTTTAGGTTCAATAAATTTAACAGGAAGTACCTTATGTGTATCGTATTTTTTTTCAATTTCGCTTATGATACTCAATAATTCGCCTTTGTCTATAGATCTACCTTTTGTATGAGGTATTATAGAAATATTGTTGTTCTCATCTAATTTTGCTTTAGCATCTATGGGTTCTATACTTATTTTGTTATAAATTTCATTAATATCTATACTGTTTGGAGGAGTTATTATTGTAGGAACATCATGTTCTATGCCTGTGCATGACTTAATGGACTCTTCGATAGCCTTATATATATCATCAGTATCAATGCGCTCACCGGGATGACCTACATCTATTGTGACTTTAGAGTCTTCAATAAGTAGGTCGGCTTCCTCGACATATTTAATTGTTTCATTGTTGAAATTGTCAATTATGGTCTTAAGAGTGTCGCTATTATATGAATAATCCATTTGGATTAATTTACCGCTCTTTTTTAGATTTGATACTTCCATAAGTCTGTTAAATATATTGCCGTGTCTTCCTGCACTCATAATGTCATTTATTGCCTTGTCTATATCATACTTTACATCAATTTCTGAAAAACTTATTTCTTTTACTTTTTCCTTATATTTGAGAATAAGTTTGAGGTTTTTTGCTTTATCAGAAAATTTGGATGTCAAAATTGACTGTAAATCACTTCTAGACATTTTGCCAACCTTCTCATTATTGATTGAAACCCCATCGTAAGATTTGTTGTAGGCTAAAGTAGATATAGAATAAATTGAGGACATAGCAAACAGCAATGAAATTATTATAAGAAGTACAAATAATATTTTGTTTTTTGGTTTAAAACTTTTCTTTGGTATCTCAAGGTTTGTCATAACTACACTCCATTTTTTAATTTATTTTACTTACCGTATAAATATTAGACTATAAATATTTATATTAAGTTCGCTATAAGTTATTTAGGATAGCCTTATTTCAGTATAATATAATTATCGCAAGTTTAATAGAAAAAAACAATATATTTTTCAATGCAAAATTGTAAACTTAACCCTATCACACAAGAAAATGTATCCAAGAGAGAAAAAGAAAAGCAACAAATTGCTATTATATGTATAGAATGGCGTAATTTTGCTTATACTTATAAAAAATGAACATTTAGACAACCTTGTAAATGTATATTAAGTAATTGTAAAAATTATACAATAGAGACTTAAAAAAACTTGAATATCGTTTCTTCAAAAAGCAAATTAATAAATTCACAATGTTTTTTTAAGAAGCATATATTAAGTTAAGGATGTTCAATAAAATTTAAAGGTATAAGGTGATTTTATGAATTTAGATATTCAAAAACACGCGAGGCAAAAGGAACATAAAACTAGTTTATTTCAAAAAGTATTTAATCTACTGAATATAGTTGAAAATAATGAATTGGCAAATAACCAAATAAATGATAATCAAAAGCTTATAGATAGCATTACAACTGCAAAGAGAGAATGGATAAATGCTAATAATGACTTTAATTATGCTGTGGATAACGAGATGATTGATTATCATACATATAAAATTAAAGCTTATCAGGCAAAGTATGAGTATCTAATAAAAATAGCAAAAGAAAAAGGTATAAAATATGAAGTAAAATCAATTAAGAAATAGAAGTAATACTACATTTAACATATATTGTCTATTATTTGGTAATAAATCTGTTGTAAATCTTATATATTTAATAGTAGATGCTTAATATGGACTTAGATCTATTTATTAAATAACATAAGAATTTGAGAGTGAAGTGATATAGAGTGGGGATAGAATATAGTACTATTTTTTTCTATATAATCGGAATTATATTTTTGTTTTTTTTCGGAAGAATTTTTGCGGGTCCGATGAAAGCAGTTATGAAATTAGTGTATAGCTGTATATTAGGAGCTATAGCAATTCTTATTATAAATCTTATCGGAGGTATCTTTGATTTTAACATTGCTCTAAATCCTCTTACATCGTTTGTGATAGGAACACTTGGAATACCTGGCATTTGTTTAACTATAGCTATAAAAAATATATTAGATATATAATTTTAAGATATCTTGAATCAGACCATTTCAAATTTTTTTAGAAATCATCTAAAAAGAAATCCTATATCTGAATTTGATTAAAAGTTTATGGATAAAATATTTTTTGTAGATATATATTGAACGCGATAAAGTTTTTACACCGCGCTTCAATTTACTTCATTTATTATCGACCATAATAAGTGGTTTACAAAAAAGGAGGTTTAAAAAATGGGCAAAGTTGTCGAAATAAGATGGCATGGACGTGGTGGACAAGGTGCTAAGACTGCATCATTGCTGCTTGCCGATGCTGCATTTAATACTGGAAAGTTTATTCAAGGTTTCCCCGAGTATGGACCAGAAAGAATGGGAGCACCAATTACAGCTTATAACAGGATTAGTGACGAAAAACTTACTATCCATAGCAACATTTACGAGCCTGACTATGTCGTAGTAGTGGATGATACATTAATTACAGCAGTTGATGTAACTTCAGGATTAAAAGTAGATGGAGCGATCATTATCAATACCACAAAGACTCCGGAGGAATTAAAATCTTTATTAAAGGGATATAAAGGAAAGGTATGCACAATAGATGCACGGGCGATATCCATAGATACACTAGGTAAATATTTTCCTAATACACCTATGCTAGGGGCAGTTGTTAAAGTTAGCAAAATAATGGATGAACAGGAATTTTTAAAAGATATGGTGGAATCCTTCAAACATAAATTTGCTAAAAAGCCTGAAGTTGTTGATGGTAACATAAAGGCGCTTGAGAGATCAATGCAGGAGGTAACAGTTTTATGAGTAAAAAACTAAAAGATGTATCTACAGATGTAACCTGGAAAGGTACAACAAAAGGCGGTACTATACCTTATGCAGGAAATGCGCATCTTTATAATACTGGAGATTGGCGGTCAATGAAGCCTATTTGGATTGTGGAAAAATGTACCCAATGTTTATTATGTTATCCGGTGTGTCCCGATACAGCGATATTAGTTAATGAAGAAGGAAAAAGAATAGATTTTGATTATGATCACTGCAAAGGATGTGGTGTATGTGTGAAGGTGTGTCCTTTTGATGCCATTGATTTTGTAGAGGAAGGAAAATAGGAGGTATAGAATATGTCAATTAGAGAAAGAATGAGCGGTAATGAAGCTACGGCAGTTGCTATGAAGCAAATAAATCCTGATGTTGTCGCTGCTTTTCCTATTACTCCATCAACTGAAGTACCTCAATATTTTTCAACTTATGTTGCAGATGGTGTTGTAGATTCAGAGTTTGTAGCAGTGGAATCGGAACATAGTGCTATGTCTGCTTGTGTAGGTGCACAGGCTGCAGGTGGAAGAGCAATGACTGCTACTTCAGCAAATGGTTTAGCACTTATGTGGGAAATACTTTATATTGCAGCAGCTTCAAGACTGCCTATAGTAATGGCGTGTATAAATAGGACATTGTCAGGCCCCATAAATATTCACAATGACCATAGTGATTCGATGGGGGCTAGAGATTCAGGATGGATTCAATTGTATTCGGAAAACAATCAGGAGGCATATGATAATATGCTAATGGCCCACAGAATAGGGGAACATCCTGATGTATCACTTCCCGTAATGGTTTGTCAGGATGGCTTTATAACTTCTCATGCTATAGAAAACATTGAATTGATTGAGGATGACAAGGTTAAAGCTTTTGTTGGAGAATACAAGCCTGAAATGTACTTATTAAATAAAGACAATCCAATAGCGGTTGGACCTCTAGATCACTTTACCCATTGCTTCGAACACAAGAGACAACAGGCACAGGGAATGGTAAATGCTAAAAAGGTTATAATTGAGGTGGCTGAAGAGTTTTATAGGATGTCGGGAAGAAAATACGAATTTTTTGAAGAATATAATGCAGATGGTGCAGAGGTAGTAATGGTTTTATTGAATTCTACTGCCGGCACTGCCAAATATGTTGCCGACCAGTATAAAGCTCAAGGGAAGAAAGTTGCTGTATTAAAGCTAAGGGTATTCAGGCCTTTCCCTGTTGATGAACTAGCTAACGCCTTAACAAAGTATAAAGCTATTGCAATAATGGACAAGTCGGAAGGATTTAATGCAGCAGGTGGTCCTTTGTTTACTGAAGTAACATGTGCTATGTATGCTAAAGGTGTTCTTTCGCCGAAAGTAATCAATTACATTTACGGAATTGGCGGAAGAGATGTTAAAGCTACAGATATTGAAATTGTTTTTAATAAGTTATTTGAAATTTTAAATACGAATAAGGTAGACTCAGTTTACAACTACCTTGGTGTAAGAGAATAGGAGGTGTGGTAAAATGGCGTATAATTTAAAGGAAGTAGCAAAAAAACCGGAAAGATTAACCGGTGGGCATAGGATGTGCGCAGGATGTGGTGCACCAGTAGTTGTAAGACAGATATTGAGGGCCTTAAAGCCTGAAGATCACGCTGTTATAGGAGCAGCAACAGGATGCTTGGAGGTTAGTACTTTTATTTACCCTTATACTGCATGGATGGACTCATTTATACACAATGCCTTTGAAAACTGCGCTGCTACAGTAGCAGGAGCGGAAGCTGCCTATATAGCAATGAAGAGAAAAGGGAAGATAAAGGATGATACAAAGTTTATAGCATTTGGTGGTGACGGCGGAACATATGATATCGGGTTGCAGTCACTTTCTGGAGCAATGGAGAGAGGACATGATATGGTTTATGTATGCTATGATAATGGAGCGTACATGAACACCGGAATCCAAAGATCTTCTGCCACGCCTATTTATGCAGATACGACTACCTCACCAGCAGGCAGAGAAAAACACGGAAAACAACAGTGGAGGAAAGATCTTACAGAAATAATGGTTAACCATCATATTCCTTATGTTGCACAAACAGCAGCCATTGGGAATATGAAAGATTTATATGAAAAGGCGGAAAAAGCAATTTATACAAAAGGTCCCACCTTTCTAAATGTTTTAGCACCATGTCCGAGAGGCTGGCAGTATGATACTCCTGATCTGATGAAAATAAACAAGTTAGCAATAGAAACCTGCTTTTGGCCATTATATGAAGTTATAGACGGTAAGTATAAAATAAATTATAAGCCAAAAAATAAATTACCTGTAAAGGAATTCCTTCAAGTTCAGGGCAGATTTAAGCATTTATTCAGACCAGGGAATGAGCACATGATAGAAGAAGTACAGACAGAAGTTGATAAGAGATGGACAGAACTCCTTAGATTAGCAGGGGAGCTTAATTAATGTAATTTCTTGAATGGAAATTAACCAGTTATTTTTTGGCAATCACCTAAAAAGAAGCTATGCTAGAAAAATGTATAGCTTCTTTTTATTTCATAGAGGTAAAAGAATTAGTAATGAGAGATGAGGATAAAAACAGACAAGACTTTGCATTTCCAATAAATTTAGACTTTGTTTTTTAAAAAAAAAATGATAGAATAATAATGATAAAATAAAACTTTGTTTAAAATTTAACAGGTGAGGATGATAAAATTCTATCTCTTTAATAAGATTTTATTAAACTTATGCCAACATTTCTTCTAACTTTCATGAAAGAAGATTAAGCAAAGACAAAGCAAATTCATTATATGCTTTAGGATGTACTTTGTATACACTGTAATGTATACAATCTTTACAAGAAAGTTTTAAAATGTTAAAATAAAATGCCAAATAGTATAAAGGGGGAAGTAAAAAATGTCAAGAACTAAACAAGCTATGGACGGCAATACAGCTGCTGCACATGTAGCGTATGCTTTTACTGATGTTGCTGCCATTTATCCAATTACACCTTCAAGCCCAATGGCTGACTTTGTCGACCAATGGTCTGCTGCAGGTAGGGAAAATATTTTCGGTAATCAAGTTAAAGTTGTTGAGCTTCAGTCTGAAGCTGGGGCTGCAGGAACTGTTCACGGTTCTCTTGCTGCTGGTGCTTTAACTTCAACATTTACGGCTTCACAGGGACTTCTTCTTATGATTCCTAATATGTATAAAATTGCTGGGGAATTGCTTCCTAGTGTATTTCATGTGTCAGCGCGTACTGTAGCTACACATGCTTTAAACATCTTTGGTGATCACAGTGACGTTTATTCTTGTCGTCAGACAGGTTTTGCAATGTTAGCTGAATCAAATCCTCAAGAAGTTATGGACTTAAGTGCAGTTGCACACCTTGCTACAATTGAAGGTAAAGTTCCTTTTATTAGTTTCTTTGACGGTTTCCGTACATCCCATGAAATGCAAAAAATTGACGTATGGAATTATTCAGATCTAAAAGAAATGTGCAATATGGATGCAGTAAAAGCTTTCCGTGAAAATGCATTAAATCCTGAGAATCCAAAAATGCGTGGTTCACATGAGAATGGAGATATATTCTTCCAACATCGTGAAGCATGTAATACCACTTATGATAAATTACCTGCTATTGTTGAGAAATACATGGCAAAAGTAAATGAAAAGCTTGGCACAAATTATGATCTATTCAACTATTATGGAGCTCCAGATGCTGATCGTGTTATTGTTGCAATGGGATCTTTCTGTGATGTGACAGAGGAAGTTGTAGATTACTTAAATGCTGCCGGAGAGAAAGTTGGACTTATCAAGGTTCGTCTATATCGTCCTTGGGTTTCAAGCAGTCTTCTTAAGGTTATTCCTAAGACAGTTAAGAAAATTGCAGTACTTGATCGTACAAAAGAGCCTGGAGCATTAGCTGAACCACTTTACCTTGATGTTGTGTCAACACTCCGTGAAGCAGGACTTAATGATATAGTGGTAACAAACGGTCGTTATGGTCTTGGTTCTAAGGATACTCCTCCATCTTCAGTATTTGCTGTTTATACAGAACTTAAGAAGGATGCTCCTAAGTCACGTTTTACTATAGGTATAGTAGATGATGTTACAAACTTAAGTTTACCGGAAGTTAAGCCTGCTCCTATTACAGCTGCTGCTGGTACAGTAGAGTGTAAGTTCTGGGGTCTTGGTGGAGACGGTACTGTAGGTGCAAACAAGAATTCCACGAAGATTATCGGTGACCATACAGATAAATATATTCAGGCATATTTCCAATATGATTCAAAGAAAACCGGTGGTGTAACCATTTCTCACTTAAGATTTGGAGATAAGCCAATTAGAAGTCCTTATTATATAAATCAGGCTGATTTTGTTGCATGCCATAATCCGTCATATGTTCTTAAAGGCTTCAAAATGGTTCAGGATGTTAAGCCGGGCGGAATTTTCATGATTAACTGCCAGTGGTCTGATGATGAGTTGTCCACTAAATTGAACGCTGCTGCTAAGAAATATATTGCAGATAACAATGTTCAGCTGTATACAATAAATGCTATTGATAAAGCAATTGAAATTGGTATGGGTAAACGTACCAATACAATTCTTCAATCTGCTTTCTTTAAATTGGCAAAGGTAATGCCGATTGATGATGCTATAAAATACATGAAAGATGCTGCAAAGAAGTCCTATGGTAAGAAGGGTGATGCAATTGTTGAAATGAACTATAAAGCAATTGACGCCGGTGTAACTGCACTTCATAAAGTAGAAGTCCCAGCTTCATGGTCAAATCCTGAAGCAGATTCTGCAGCTCCCGAACTTGTTGGTCGTCCTGAAACAGTTAAAATGGTTAAAGAACTTATGAATCCAATTGCATTAATGGATGGTGATAGTCTTCCTGTATCTGCCTTCAAAGATATTGCGGATGGTGAATTTGAGCATGGTGCGTCTGCTTATGAAAAGCGTGCTACTGCGGTAACTGTTCCTGAGTGGTATCCAGAAAAATGTATCCAGTGTAATAGCTGTGCATTTGTTTGTTCACATGCAACAATTCGTCCATTTATGTTGAGTGAGGAGGAAGTAAAAGCGGCTCCTTCAAATATTAAACTTGCTGATACAAAGCCAAAGGCCAGTGAGTACAAATTTACAATGAGTGTAACTCCTATGGATTGTATGGGTTGTGGGGAATGTATTACGGTATGTCCTAAAGATGCTATAAGGATGGTACCACAAGAATCACAACTTCATGAGCAGCCTGTATTTGATTACCTTGTTGCTAATGTAGGTAAGAAACCTGGAGTGCCAGCTGAAACTACTGCAAAAGGATCTCAGTTTAATCAGCCTCTTCTTGAGTTCTCAGGAAGTTGTGCAGGATGTGCTGAAACTTCTTACGCTCGCTTAGTTACACAATTGTTTGGTGAGCAAATGTATATATCAAATGCTACTGGTTGTTCTTCTATATGGGGAGGCCCTGCTGCTACAAGTCCATATACAGTAAACAAGGATTCACAAAAGGGTCCTGCTTGGGCAAACTCTTTATTTGAAGATAATGCAGAGCATGGATTTGGTATGTATCTTGGACAGAAAGTTATTAGGGATCAAGCAATCGATAAACTTGATAAACTTGCTGTTTCAGAAAAAGCCTCTGCTGAATTGAAAGCTACTATTTCTAAGTTTATAGAAACTAAGGAAAGTACAAAAGAAAATACACCGGCAACTGAGGCATTGGTTGTTGAGCTTGAAAAGGCTTCTAAGGCAGGTTGTGAAACTGCTAAAGAAGTTCTTGAGAAGAAACAATATCTTGCTAAGAAATCAGTTTGGATTTTTGGTGGTGATGGCTGGGCATATGATATAGGCTTTGGTGGTCTTGACCATGTAATTGCTACAGGTGAAAATGTAAATATAATGGTGTTTGACACAGAGATGTATTCAAATACAGGTGGTCAGGCATCTAAAGCTTCAACTATAGGAGAGGTTTGTCAGTTTGCTGCTTCAGGAAAAGAAATTGGCAAGAAGAATCTTGCTGAAATAGCTATGAGCTATGGTTATGTTTATGTAGCACAAATAGCACTTGGTGCTAGTCCGGCTCAGACTATTAAGGTTATAGCTGAAGCAGAAGCTTACAATGGACCATCATTAATTATTGCATATGCTCCTTGTGAACTTCATGGAGTAAAAGGCGGAATGAATCACTGTCAGGACGAAATGAAGAAAGCTGTTGCTTCCGGTTACTGGAATCTCTTCTCCTTCAATCCTGCTCTTAAGGCAGAAGGTAAGAATCCGTTTACGTTATCATCTAAGCCAGGTGATGGAACTTACCAGGAATTTTTGAATAACGAGACACGTTTTACACGTTTGGCTCGTGCGTTCCCAGAACGTGCTGAAAAGCTCTTTAAGGAATCTGAAAAGGCTGCTATAGAGCGTTATGAGCATTTGTTAAAACTAGTAGAACTTTATAAATAGTATTTATCTATAAATAGGATATGCCACACTAATAATTAGTGTGGCATATTTTAGGTTGTTTCTAAAAGACTTTGCAAGTGCCATTTCAAAAAATTGATCTAGGGTTTGCGACATTAAAATTTTATAGGTTATTCTTTGAAATGCTTTTTCCAATATATTTAGTATTTTTTAAAGGTTAAAAAATACTAAAGCCCCTAAATGAAGTTTATTATAGAGAAATGTGAGGGGCTATGAAAGAGCTTAAAGTGCATTAAAAATTGTTTTATAATGTAGATTAATACTAAGATGCACAGCCTTGTAAGACAATTATTTATGAAGAATGCAAGTCTAATTAGAGAGAAGTGTATATTTTATTGTATTTGTGAATTGTTTTTGGAGCATTGGGTTGGTAGAAAAAAAACCAAGATGCTGTACTCACAGAAAAAACAGCAAGTGTAGTTAAAATAACTGCAATTGCCTCAAGTAATTTTTTCATTTCAATTGTACCCCCTAATTTTTGTATTACTATATTATTGTATATATATAATTCTTCTTAAAAAAGTTTGCTGTTTAGCAAACTTTTGCGCTGAAAGTCTTATAGAGTAATAGTCATAAGACACTTTTTGAGAAGATATTGTTCCTCTGTTTGCCGCAGCTGAATTTACTACTTTGATTGCAACTTCCGCAGCGGTATATTTATTAAATTTTAACTTATATTTTCTTTGTTTGTAAATGCGTTTTAAGGCTCTCTATAGCATCCTTTGCCTCGTTTATATTTTCTTCTTTCATAAGATTAGAGATATACTCTAAATTTTGCAAAAATTCATTATTATTTAGTCTACTTTTGTTTCTAAAATAATCAGTTGTATTTTTTACAGCTAAAGTAAGGATTACAGTTACAAAAAGAGTTAAATATATGTTTATTCTAATTAAAAAGCCATCTATAGATAAAACTTCATTTGGGTTATCGAAAACCATTATTTGAGTCAATAGGAAAGCTAAAAAGATTAATGTTCCTATAGATAAAACATAGACTATAAGTTGTATATAGTATTCTCTTTTTTTTATATCCTTGTTTTCTAGATCAATTATTCTAATATTGAATTTATATGACACAAATATTAAAGCTAGCTGAAGCAATCGGGTTGGTAAAGAAAGAAGAAACAGTAAGCCTATATTTGAGTAAATGTTATCAATACTATTAGCTATAAAAGGTTGAACAAGTGAAAGCCATATTACCTCTGTAGCAATCTGTATTGCAAGTCCGAATATTGAAGCTATGATTGATTCGTATAGCTTAAGTTTTAATATAAATATAAAGAGCAAAGGTGTAATTAATACATATACTAAAAAACTTTCCTCACCAGATACTCTATTGTGTAAATAACAAGATAATGTTGCAGAGATTATCGCATAGATAAAAATCCTTATTATATTTTTTTTGTCTTCTTTCAAATAAGAAAACTTTCCTATTGTTAGGATGCTTAGTATTCCAGCTAAAAACGACTCAGGAAAACTGATTAATATAAAACTTAAATATGAGTTACCCATAGTTAACACACCCTTATATTAGTTATTATACATAGATGATACAAAAAATCAAATATTTCCTAAATAATATTGCAATTGTTCATTGTAGATTGTAAACATGTCATTTGTATGATTCGATTTCGTTTGCAATGGTCTGTATAATAAGACTCAACGTATGTGGACTGATGCCTTTCTTTTTGGCTTCTAGTACAGCATTTAGATATGGTTGATTTTCTTTATCTATTGTAAACTGCTTTATGTTATTAGGTAAATTTGAAAATCTTATATATTCATTACTAAACTGTTCACAGGCCGATTTTAATAAATTTTCCATAAACTTTTTCTTCTCATCTAAGAGGGTTTCTTCAGTATTATATTTAAACCAAAAATCGGTGCTTACTTGAACATATTTACTCAAAATATTTATAGTGCCGGGAAATGGCTGTATGTCTCCTTTTAAGTAACTTTTAATTTGTTCAGACATTATTCGGTATCCAGTTTTCTCATAGATATCCTTTGATAGCTCTTCTATCTCCATGTTACCCATTACCAGCTTTAAATTGTTTGCGAATATAGACAAATCAAATTTTCTCGTAAAATTATGGTCATCATTTAAATAACCTGCAGTTTTCATAAGTTCTTCATAAGGGTAGTTGTATGCTTTAGATATTATCTTCAGCATCTCCGGCTTGGGATTTGAGTCTTTCCCAGTTCGAGGATCCTTACCTTTTTCCAAGATACTTAAATATGAGTAACTAATACCCATGTTTTTAGCTGCTTGTCTTATTGACCAATTTTTACTTAATCTTATTTCCCGGAAAAGTTTACCTAAATCACTCACTGAATCACCTTAATTATCAATTTGCTACTCAACAATAATATACAACCTTTTACATCTATTGTAAAGTGAAGGCAATAAAAAAAGGAATAATTTTAATTTATAAACCTTATTTATTAAAATATGGTGATATATTAGTTTGGAAGCATAAATTATGTGTTATATGTTGACATATATGTAAGCTTGAGTTAAACTGTGTACGGTAAGGATAAAACAAATTTCTTTCAGGCAATCACAAAAATATTTATTAAATAATTTTAGTTAAAATATATATGGAAGGATGATTATTAAAAATGACGTATGCAAAGATAAGGCTTCTCAGTGAATCAGTTAAATTTATTGAAGTATGTCAAGGGAATGTGTTAAATGGGAAAATTAATATTTATACTTATACATTACTTTCAGATATAAAAATTGACTTTTTAAAAAATTTTCTGATAAAAGAAATGTATGATATATATATTGATAGAGATTTTTTAAACAGAATAAAAAAACTTTTTACAATAAATTACTTAATAAAATGTAGAAGATTTTCGGATGTAAAAAAGGATATTCATTAAATCAGTTAAATATATTTTCATTATTACAAAGAAAAATTTATTAACCTTGATAAGGATTTATATCATAGACCTTAATAAGGTTTTTTTTATATATTGAATGTATTTTACATTAGGCCATTTCAAGAAATAACCTATACAATATTAAGTCCTAGAGCCCACCGTGAAAGCTTAAAAGCTTCCAAACAGAAGAACATTATTTAGCTACGTAAAAAAAAGTAAATCAAATTTTTTGAGTGGGCAGTTGACTAGTTGTTTTTTGAATCACTTTATTTTTGAAATAGCCTAATCAAATTTTAAAAAAAATTCTAGCAGTCGTTTTATTTGCATATATTTAGATTAATGGGCTGTACCAATAAAGTGGAGGTCAAATTACAATGAGTGATATACGGAATGAGATGTCGCAAGCGTATGATTTTACAGTAACAAATATTATTCCTTTTAAGGATTTTTTTATTGTTGACAGTTCGGCAGGTAAAAAAGTTTTACGGAAATTAAATTTTTCTCCAGAGAGAATATGGTTTATTCATGGAGCTAAGGAACATTTATTCACGAATAATTTTTGCAATATTGATAGATTTATTTGTAATAGAGAAGGACTTCCGTATATAAACATTGATGGCATATATTATGCTGTTACTGATTCTGTACAAGGTAGGGAATGTGATCTTGACAAAAGGGAGGACGTAATAAAAGCTTCAAAAGTTCTTGCACAAATGCACAGTTCCTCAAGGGGATATGTGCCACCTGAGAAATGCTTGATTAAAGATGACTTAGGAAATCTCCCAGCTCAATTTATAAGGAGACTAGAAGAGATAAAGAGAGTAAAAAAAGCAGCACATAAAGAAAAAGGAAATCTTGATTATTTAATATTAAAACATATTGATTACTTTTATAGTTTGGGTGAAGATGCAGTTAAACTAATTACAGATTCAAAATATAAAGAGCTAGTTGAAAAAACACGAAAAGAAAAGCTGTTTTGTCACCATGATTATACACACAGTAATATAATTATAGGCAATAATGAAACATCAATTATCAACTTTAGTTTATGTAGTTTTGAATTGAAGGTTTATGACATAGCAAACCTGTTGAGGCGCAAAATGAGAAAATGTTGCTGGGACATAAAAGAGGCAAAAGTTATAATTGATGCATATAAGTCAGTGGAACCTATATCGGAAGAGGAATTTATTGTTATGAAAATAATGCTTCAATTTCCTCAAAAGTTTTGGAGAGTCGTAAATAAGTATTATAATAGCAGAAGATGCTGGAGAGATAAGACTTTTGAGAAAAAGTTTTTAGAAGTTATAGATGAAATTGAACATCATAGAAAATTCCTTGATAATTATAATTCTTTGTATTAGGTGATTTCAAAGTTTTCTTTGGAATCACCTGATACAAACAAATTGAAGCGCTAGGAATATTTAAACTAACAAGGTAGGGAGCGAAAATATAGCTAGATTTATATTTATATTTTCGTTATCCCTTAGTAAAACAAGGAAAATTCACCGTACTAAAACAGGCCTTGTATAACACCTGATGAATCAATATCGATTTTTTCAGCTGCTGGAACTTTTGGCAGTCCAGGCATTGTCATTATATCACCTGTTAAGGCAATAATAAATCCAGCGCCTGCAGATATTTTTAATTCCTTAACAGTTATGTCGAAGTCTTTTGGCCTTCCTAAAAATGACGGATTATCCGAAAGGGAGTATTGAGTTTTAGCCATACATATAGGTAATTTATCCAGCCCCATATTTTCAATTTTCTTAATTGTTTTATCTGCTTGAGCTGAATATATAACTGCTTTTGCTCCATATATTTCCTTTGCAATAGTTTCTATTTTTTCTTTTATTGGCAAGTTTATATCGTAAATTGGTTTAAAATCTGACTCAGTTGTATTTAATAGAGATATGAGTTTTTCAGCAAGTTCCCGACCTCCTTCGCCACCTTTTGAAAATACTTGCGAGAAGGCAACCTCAACATCCATATTATTGCAGCTATTTTTAACATATTCAATCTCTTCTAAGGTGTCACTGTCAAAGTGATTTATCGCTACCATTACTGGTAGCCCAAACTTTTTAATGTTTTCAATATGTTTCTGAAGATTAACAAAGCCTGATTTCAAAGCGCTAATGTTTTCCAATCCAAGGTCTTCCTTTTTTATACCGCCATTATATTTTAATGCCCTTATTGTTGCTACAAGTACGACTGCATCAGGTTTTAGCCCTGCCATCCTGCATTTGATGTCAAAAAACTTTTCTGCACCGAGATCAGCTCCGAATCCTGCTTCCGTTATGCAGTAATCTGCAAGTTTTAATGCTATTTTTGTAGCCATTATACTGTTACACCCGTGAGCTATATTTGCAAAGGGACCTCCGTGCATAATAGCCGGTGTGTTTTCTAGTGTTTGAACAAGGTTTGGTTTAATAGCATCTTTGAGAAGAAGCGTCATAGCGCCGTTGACTTTCAGATCTTTTGCCGTAACCGGGTTTCCTTCATAATTATATCCAATAATTATTTTACCAAGACGTTCCTTTAAGTCCATAAGATCCATAGAAAGGCATAATATAGCCATTACTTCAGATGCTACGGTAATTTGAAAGCCATCCTCTCTCGGCATACCGTTAGCCTTTCCTCCAAGTCCTACAATTGCGCTTCTTAAAGCACGATCATTCATATCCATTGCTCTTTTCCAAACAATTTGACGAACATCTATGTTAAGGCTGTTTCCTTGGTGAATATGATTATCTATAGCAGCCGATAACAAATTATTAGCTGCTGTTAAAGCATGCATATCTCCTGTGAAGTGAAGATTTATGTCTTCCATAGGAACAACTTGGGAGTAACCTCCACCTGCTGCTCCACCTTTTACACCCATAACAGGGCCTAATGAGGGTTCCCTTAATGCAATCAATGCCTTTTTGCCTATCTTTGACATAGCTTGTCCTAAGCCGACAGTAGTTGTAGTTTTGCCTTCACCTGCAGGAGTAGGATTTATAGCAGTTACCAACACTAACTTTCCATCTTTTTTATCTTTAAGCCTTTTCCATAGTTCATTTGACAGTTTGGCTTTATACTTTCCGTAAAATTCTAATTCGTCTTCGGAAATTTCAAGTTTGTGTGCAATTTCAACAATAGGTTCCATCTTACATGACTGAGCGATTTGAATATCTGTTAGCAATTACATTACCTCCTAATATATAACCAATTATTGGGGGTTTAAAAACTAATTGGCATTAAATGCTTTTTACAATACTTATGCTTATAGTACATTATAACTTTTAATAATAACAATTTTCAATAGCCACATTTTTATAATTTATTTTGAAATGGCGATTGCAAAGTTTTTTTGGAAGCACCTAAGGTGTTTCAAAAAATTCATTAGTCAATATATATATCTACAACCCAATAATGAAGCTAAAAGCTTCAAACATAGGAACATTATTTTGCTAAGCAAAAAATGTAAATCAGCTTTTTTGAAACACCCATTGACCAGTTATTTTTTAGAATCACCTAAAATGTAAAAATTGCATATTATGTATATTAGGATAGGAGTTTTTAGAGGGAGTAGTTATGAGTAAATTAAAAATAGGAGATGTTGTAGGCAGAAAGTCATATAACTCGGATATTCTTTTTAAAGTTGTAGATATCAAAAATGAGGGTGAAAATGAGATAATTGTTTTAAGAGGAATTTGTTACAGGCTTGAGGCTGATGCACCTGAATCGGATCTTGTTATACAGCCTGAATCCACTGTAAGGGAATACAGTGAAAAGGTAAACGATAAAATCAATGTGAAAATGAGAAATTTACAACCTTCAGGATATAGGAATGTGCAAAAAAAAAATTCTATCGCGAGCAGAGCATAAATAGTGACCTAAAGTTTCAAAGGCCAGGTAAGGTACTTCACATAGACGGAGATAACGATTATCTTGATACATGTCTTGAGAAGTATAAAAATTTTGGTATAGAGGCGGTAGGAGTACATGTTAAAGAAAAAGACCAGCCATTAAAGGTGTATGAATTGTTAATGAAACATAAACCGGATATTCTTGTTTTAACCGGTCATGATGGTGTCATTAAGGATGAAAATGGCTATAGCAGGGTAGATAATTACAGGAACTCAAAATATTTTATTGATGCGGTTAAAGAGGCAAGGAGATACGATAGTAATTTTGATGGACTCGTAATTTTTGCAGGTGCCTGCCAATCAATGTACCATAAAATTATTGAGGCAGGAGCTAATTATGCAAGTGCACCGTATAGGGTTCTAATCCATGCCTTGGATCCTGTCTATGTGTGTAAAAAAGTTGCCTTTGCTGGAATAGATAGGATAATTTCGCCTAAAGAAGTTGTAAGCACTACAATTACTGGGTTTAAAGGGATAGGAGGGATCGAAACAAGGGGGAAATACAGGGATGGATATCCATTAGAACCATACAGATAATAGGGTTTTAAAAAAAATGCTTGACATCAACAAATTTCCCTTGTTATAATATATATTTTTTTGACAAGCTGTTCTTATTGTGATATAATGTTGCAAACAGAAGATGAGGTGATTCAAATATGGAGAAGAGCAGCTTGTTTCAGATTAAGAGAGATATAGAAACATGCATTGGGCAGAAGATTCAACTAAAAGCCAATAAGGGCAGAAAAAAGGCTTTTATCAAAGAAGGAATACTTGAAAACACCTATCCTAGCATCTTCGTAGTAAAATTTGAAAACGATTACGAGGCAACAAGAAGAGTTTCATACAGTTATACAGATATACTTACGAAGGCTGTCGAAATTGTTATATGTAAGGATAACAAAAAGATTCAAGTAAGCTGAGGTGTCTAGTGTATAGAGGATTAAATTAAAAATTTAAGTTTTGAATAAAAGAGCGCTATGGTTTATAGGGCTCTTTTATTTATTCTCATACATGGAATATTTTATATACCTTGTCATATATATTATTAAAGGTGTGTAGAGCAGATTTACTAAGGTATTAGTATTATTTAGGTCATTTCAAAAACAAACTATAAAATTTATATACCGCAAAGCCCCTAGAATCAAATTTTTAGTAATGGCAATTGATCAGTTAATTTTTGGAATTACCTTATGTAAAAAGTTTGTAAACAATATTTTTGTTTAGAGGAGGATTGAAGATGTCTCTTGAGCTTGTAAAAGAATCAATTAAAATCAATAATCTTGTGGGAGAAGACACTGCACAGACAATAGTTGAGCATGACATAATTGTTCCTGATACAAATCCTGATGCAGCTCGTATTCTTTTAATAGACGGCGAGGTATATGAGAAAAGCTCGGAGGTTTTACAGGATAAAGTTGCTGTAAATGGTGCCATCCGTTACAAAATACTTTACATTTCAGAGGATGAAAGTAGTAAGGTTAGAAGCATAAATACTAGTAATGATTTTTCATATAGCGTTGATGTGTTAAATGCAAGATATGGATTGAAAACAAATGTAAAATGTGAAGTAGAACATTTAGACTATGAAATTTTATACGGAAGAAAAATTAAGGTTAAAGCAATAGTAAAGTTTAATGTAAAGGTATGTGAAGAAGTTGAACAGGATTTTATAAACAATATTAATGGACTTGAAGATATTGAGATTCTAAAAGACAATATTGATGTAAACAGTGCCTTAGGAGAAAACAATGCCTACTGTAACGTTAATGAGTCAATAGAAATCCCTGCAGGCAAGCCAACTATTAAAGAAATATTGAGAAGTGATGTCAAAGTAGTAGGAAAAGATTATAAGGTAGCCGATAATAAGATAATTGCAAAAGGTGATTTAAATGTACTAACACTATACACAGCCGATGATGAGGACAATAGCATTCAGTTTATGGAACATGAATTACCTTTTACACAGTTTATCGAAATACAAGGGGTTAATGAGGCATGTGATTGTGAAGTTGATTATAAGGTCATTAATTACTCTTTCAGAGCAGCTGAAGACAATGATGGGGAACTTAGAGTTTTAAATGCAGAAGTTGAAATGATGTTAAAAGCACAAGTATACGAAAAAAGAAAAATGGACGTATTAGCGGATGCATACAGCCTAAGTAGAAAACTGAATATTGAACAAAAATCTTTCAAAACAAAAAAAGTAGTAGGTAAAGAAAAAAATCAGATAATTATAAAAGAGACAGTTTATATTGATGGGGATAGTCCTGAAATAGCTGAAGTGTTTAACGTTCTCTCAAAACCATGTATGCTGGATTGTAATATAGGAGCAGGTACTGTAACTTTAGAAGGAGCGGTAAACAATAGCATACTATACTTAGCAAATAATAGCGAACTACCTATTTCGTGCTATGATTGCGAAGTCCCGTTCAGGCAGAATGTTGAAGTTAAAGAAATAAATCCTACGATGAATTGCGAAGTTGAATTTGACGTTGAGCATTGTAATTATAGCATGGTATCTGCAAGTGAAGTTGAAATAAGAGTAATTATAAATGTATGTATAAAAGTTATTGATTCTGTTCAATTACCTTTAATTACAAAAGTTACTGAAAATCCTCTTGAAGATAAAAAGACTGAATGCCCAAGTATAATTATTTATTTTTCACAACCTGATGATAATATGTGGAAAATTGCAAAAAAATACTATACAACTGTGGATAACATTAAAAAAACAAACAATTTAAGTGAAGGGGATAGTATTGTTCCTGGACAACAAGTTATGATTCCTAGGAAATCAAAAATTTCGCAGTAAAGTATTTGATAGAGGCAAGTTTAAAAAATTTTTTAATTAATTGTATTAGCACCAGAGTTGGAACTTATATTTTAGACATTCCCTAATACCAATAATAGTCGCCTCTATAATTTTTTTGTGGTCTATTTTAAAATAGCCTATGAGAAAAGGGGCGTTAATTTTGTAGCATAAATTAGCTTGAGAGTGGTTATTGGTTGACCTCGCTCAAGCTTTTTGCCGTTTAAGGAGAGTGATAAAGTCTAATATATTTTGATTTTTCTTGCTATAAGGCATTTCAAAACAAAAAATTAAAAATGGAGAAATGGAGAGTCTTTTATTGAAAATGCTTTGTATTTTGTATATAATATAAAAACATGAAAGTATTGATTTGGGTTATTTAAAAAAATAAGGTTGTTCCAAAAAACTTTGTAAATGCCATTTAAAAAAACTTTAATATTATAATATGAAGTACTAGGTGAAAAATGAATTCTATATGTATAAAAGCAAGAGCAAAAATTAACTTGTCACTTGATGTATTGAGAAAAAGGGAAGACGGATATCACGATGTTCAAATGATTATGCAGTCAATAAGTTTGCATGACAAAGTATTTCTTGGTCAAATAGAAAAAAAAAGCATAAAAATATCCTGTGACAAAAAGTGGGTTCCGTCAAATAGTGATAATATAGCATATAAAGCTGCAAAGCTTTTGATGGACAAGTTTGACCTTCAAAAAGGTATTGATATCAAAATAGTTAAAAATATACCTGTTGCAGCAGGTCTTGCAGGTGGTAGTGCAGATGCAGCTGCTGTTTTAAAGGGAATGAACGAATTGTTTTCTCTTAATTTAGGGCAAGAAGAATTGATGCAGTTGGGAAAAACTATAGGAGCAGACATTCCTTTTTGCATAAAAGGTGGGACGATGTTAGCAGAAGGTATAGGAGAGGTTCTTACGGACATTAAACCTCTTAATAATGTGTATATAGTTCTTGTAAAACCTAAAATTTCTGTTTCTACAGCATGGGTATATAAGAATCTGAATATAGAGAAAATAACCTCAAGGCCGCATACAGATTATCTTATTAGCATGATTGAAAAAAGGGATTTACAAAACCTTGGAAATAAAATGGTTAATGTATTGGAAGCTGTTACTATAAAAAAACATGAAATTATTTGCGAAATAAAAGAAAGACTTGTTAAACTTGGCGCTTTAGGAAGTATGATGAGCGGAAGTGGTCCGACGGTTTTTGGCATTTTTGAAAATAGGTTAACTGCTCAGAAGGCTTATGAAAATATCAACAGGGATGACAGATGGGACTGTATTTTAACCGAAACATTTTATGAGGAGAGATGAGGTAAATATGGCTAGTAAGCTTTCAAAGGTAAATTTAAATGATTACAAACCATTAAGAGAAGTAATATTTGATACATTAAGGGAAGCAATTATAACCGGTGAGTTGAAGCCTGGAGAGCGCCTTATGGAAGTCAAACTTGCTGAAAAAATGGGTGTAAGCCGTACTCCCGTTAGAGAAGCAATAAGGATGCTTGAACTTGAAGGCCTTGTTGATATGCTCCCGAGAAAAGGTGCTCATGTTGCAGAGCTTTCGGTAAAAGACATAATGGATGTTTTAGAGGTGAGGGCATCTATGGATAGTCTTGCTACAAGACTTGCAGCAGAAAGAATTACGGATGAAGAGATTAAGGAATTAAAACAGATTCAGGCACAGTTTGTCAATTATGCCGACAAAGATAATTTGCATGGAACAATAAAGAAGGATGTTGAATTCCATGAATTGATTTATCGTGCATCGAGAAATGACCGACTACTACAAATTGCGAACAATCTTAGGGAGCAAGTTCAGCGTTTTAGGGTTATATATCTTAAAGACTATAGTAGTCCTAGAAATCTTATTAAGGAGCATGAGGATATTTGTGATGCTATATCGGCAAGGAATTTAGAGAGGGCTCAAGCATGTGCTCAAACTCATATAAATAATCAAGAAAAGGTAATAATTAAAGCAATTAAAAATCTAAAGTAGAAGATTAGGCCATTTCAAAAGAATTGATTTTATGGGCTTTGAGCTAAAAATATTGTATAAGTTATTTTTTGAAATGGCCTAATATACAATTCTTCTCAAAAAAAGTTCTATAGCGTAAGCGTTATAAGACATTTTTTGAGAAGATAATGTTCTGCTGTTCTAAGTAGCTTAAATTTACTACTTTGATTGCAGCTTCCGCTGAGGTTTGGAGCTTAATTAAATTATTTCGTAGCCCATTTGGGAAATATGCATTTTAATATCCTTAGGCATTATATTATCAGGGTTATAATCAACTTTTACTTGTTGGCTTTTTAAATCAACTGAAACGTCTTGTATCCCTGTTAGGGCTTTGACACTTTCTTTTATTTTACTTGAGCAAGCACTACAAGATATTGAAGGAATATTAAAAGTAGCTGTTTTCATATTTGCCTCCTTGTTTTTTGTTTTGTATTATAAAAATAACAACTTCCCTATTATTTAACTAAGCGCATTAACTTGTGTTTTGTCAAATTTACTCTTATCTATATTTTTACAAATAGTTGTTTCGATTTTTATAAATAAAGAAGTATTATTCCAAATACATTATGTTAATAGCATTTCAATAATATAATTATTTATTCTGTTTAATGTGAAAATGATTTTACAAGGATAAATTTAATTATCACGATAGTGAATCAATTTTTTGAATAAGGTGATTCCTAAAAAATAACTGGTCAATGGGTGTTTCAAAAAAGCTGATTTACATTTTTTGCGTAGCAAAATAATGTTCCTATGTTTGAAGCTTTTAGCTTCATTATTGGGTTGTAGATATATATATTAACTAATAATTTTTTTGAAACACCTAACCTAAAAAATTTTGAAGATATTACTGTTGATATGAATGATACTTATGGTAAAATATAAATAGCATTTGTGTATAAGACTATTTCAAAAAATAACCTATAGAGTATTAAAGTCATAAAGCCAATCATGGAAGCTTAAAGCTTCCAGACAGAAGAACATTATTTTGCTACGCAAAAAATGTAAATCATATTTTTTTAAAATGGCGATTGACCAGTTGTTTTTTGGAATCACCTAATAACTTTATGCTTACTATATTTATCAGGGAGCCTAATATGTGGTATCAAAAATTTTTAAATACTTACAAAGCAGGTATTTCGCACGAGTTTATTTTATATTTTAATATAAGGGATGTAGTTGACAATTATAGAAGTCTTGAAAGGTATATGTATGATGAATTTATAAAGCAGAGAGGATTTGGTATAGTTGCATTCTACGATATATCAAAAGGCCTTACTTTTTATGATGTATCCATGGAAAAGGAGTTCCATAAGATTACCTCGAATAAGGCGGTTAACCTCTTAAATTCATTGCCTTCAAAGATATTTCCTTATATAGATATTGCACTAAAAGGCACTAAAATGGTATTGTTTATAGATCATGTAGATAAGATAATTCCACCAGGGGATTTAGGAAGCTTGTCTATGGAAGAAAAGCTTGACTTAATTTGGCTATGTGAATGGTCAAATGATGCTAAGATATCTTCTGTAGGAAGCAGTATATTTATGTTGGCAAATACTTTGGCAGAGGTAAATTCTGAAATATTAAGATCCTCTTACAGAGTTGAACCTATACTTATTGAGCTTCCTGATGAAGAGGAGCGTAAAAATTATATTAAATATCTTGTAGAAGAAAAAAACATTAAGATGGATCTAACTATAGATGAGTTTTCCAAACTTTCCTCAGGACTAAGTAAAAAAGCAATTAAGGATATAAAACTAAAATCAGAATCCGAAAATGTTGCTATCAGCTTTGATTTTATAAAAGAGAAAAAACATTCCGTACTAAAAAAAGAGTATGGGGATGTTTTGGAATTCATTTATCCTGTAATTAGTTTTGATGATGTAGGTGGAATGGAAAAAGCCAAGAATTACCTTATGAAAAACATAGTTAAGCCAATAAAAGATGGTGACTTGAGAAGGGTGCCAATGGGAATACTTTTGTGTGGGCCATCGGGAACAGGTAAAACTCTTTTAGTTAATGCTTTGACAAAATCGAGCGGTTTTAACTGTGTTAAGATTGATATGTCAAGAATTTTAGGACAGTATGTTGGAGAGAGTGAGAAGAATTTTAAGAAATGTCTTTTAGGTGCACAATCGCAAGAGCCGGTTATAGTATTTGTTGATGAAATAGATACAGCATTTAGAAGAGGAGATGGAAATGATAGCGGAGTCAGCAGGAATATATTTAGTGAATTTTTACAGTTTACCAGTAATACAAATAATAGAGGGAAAATAATATTCATTGCTGCCACAAATAGGCCTGATCTCTTAGATCCTGCTTTAAAGAGAGCAGGAAGATTTGATAAAAAAATTCCTATATTGCTGCCTGAAGAGGGGGAAAGGGCACAGATTTTTAAGATTATGATTAAGAAATTCGGTTTTGAGACGGATATTGAAGACTTTCTTCCTTTTGCGCAGCAAACAGAGAACTACACAGGAGCTGAAATAGAGACTGTTGTGAGAAAAGCTTATGAACTTGCTAATGAAGACGATGTTGAAGGTACGGTGCTTACAGCTGTGGTTCTTAATGAGGCTATTATGAGGTGCAGACCAAGTACACAGCAGGTTGAATACATGACAATGCTTGCTGTTGAGGAGTGTGATGATAAAGATTTATTACCAGAAAAGTATAAAAAGCTTTTAGATGAAAGAAGCAATGCTGAGGTTTGTACAGATTAGAAATAATTTTATGTTGGTAAGATCCGGAAATTAGTTTTGTTAAGGCCATTTCAAAAAATAACCTATACAACATTTAGGTCACATGGCCCTTCACGGAAGCTTAAAAGCTTCCAAACAGGAGAACATTATTTTGCTTTGCAAAAAATGAAAATCAAATTTTTTGAAATGGCAATTGACCAGTTATTTTTTTGGAATCACCTAATTTTTTTATTTTCATAGTTTACAATGTTGTTTATTTATTATAAATTAGTACTATGCCATATATTATAGGAGGTAATTTGAATGGGCTTTTTTAGTAGATTAGGTAGTTTGATTAGAGGTTTTTTCGGTCAGTTTGTTGGAGGATTGGAAGAAAACAATCCTGAACTACTTTTTGAAGATATAAAGAATCAAATCGGAAAGGCTAGAAAAGAAGCAGAACAGCAGATAATAGAGATTCAGACAAATGCAGAACTGATAAAAATTGAAATGAAAAATTCCGAGAAAAACTTAAATGCAATAAAGTCAAGAATAGACTCTGCACAAAAGATGGGCGATAAGGAGGTCCTAGTTGAACTTCTTATACAAGAAGAAGAATATCAGACAGTGTATGATACCCATAAAGCTACTTATGACAATGCAATGAAAGAGGTAGATACAATTAGGGAGAATTACAAGATTTTTGAGTCTGAGATGAATACGAAGCTAAACGAATTAAAGACTTTGAAGAGCCAGCAAAAAATGGCGGCACTCAAAGAGAATATAAATTCTGTCAATGCCAAATATACATCTAAGAGCAATAAAGTTGGAAATATAAATGAGGACATGGACAGAGCAAGAGAAATTGTTAACAAAAAGGTGGCAAAAGCTAATGCTATTGAGTCGCTTAACAATGACAATATGGACATTAAACTTAAAAAACTTGACATGAACTCTGCACGTGACAGAGCACGTGCAAGAGCTGAAGCGCTGCTTGGAGGCGGACAGGGTTTTGAAGTTAAGGAAAAGGTTGAAACTCCGCCTGTTTCGAATGAAGAAACAGTAGAACAAAAAGAAAGAAATGAAAATAAGTTGAGTGAATAAATTTCTTTTGTGTGTTCAATATATTTAAAAGAGGTAAGTTACGCAAATTAGGTGGACACATCTCTAATTAATGAGGTGTGTCCGTGTAATAATATGATAAAAGGAGATAACATGAAATTTAAGCTTTTGATAAGTTCATTAACAAGTTATAGAAATATTGGGATACTTGTAATACTTATGGGTCTTTCCTTTTATTTGAGTCAAAATAATGTAGATGTGGGCTATATTACTTTTTTAGCATCTTTTGCAGCTTATGTGGGCTTTTCCTTACAGAGTTTTACAAGTAAAAAGTTTCAGGATAATTTTATTCACAAAGCCAAGGAACAACATATAAAAAGTCTTAATGAAATGTGTATAAAATTAGCCGACGAGGCAAAAAGGCATACCAATGCAGCTTATTATAAAAAACTGTGCTCAATTATGGAAGACAAAAGTGAAATAATAAGAGCTTATTCAAAAGATGCTCCTAACTATCTAAAGGAAAGAATTACTGAACAGACTTTAAACCTAGTTATAACATATATTAAGCTTTTAAAAAATTTTTGTAAAAGAAGCAGAGAGCTTAATCTAACAGATGTGAGCCCTATAATGGACAGAATAGGTCAAAATACAAGGAAGCTCAATTTTATAAACGATCAAAAAGTATATGAAGACCTTAAGAAAACTATAGAAATGGATGAGAAAATATTATCAAGAATTAAAGAAGAAAAGCATGATCTAGAGAGAATAGACACAAAGCTAGATTATATCAAGAGCACAGTAAGCATGTTTAAGCATCAGGTTGGACTTAGTATGGAGTCTCAGGAAATGCTTGAAAAGATTGAAAGTGTTGTTAATGAAGCCACAGCTCTTGAAAATGTTTTAGACGAAAGACAAAAAAGAAGAACTAATGCGCATTAATGGTAGCGTGTTATATATTTTTTGACGTTTAGATTTTTAAAACAGACCTTTATTTAAAATGGATTTTATCCGATAAATTCACTATGTAGACTTTTATATTCAAAATGAACGAAGGAAAAATTTTGTGAAATGAGGATTATATATGATAAATGATGAAATTATATATTCATCGGAATTTATAAAAATAATCCGAAGGGAAGCTGATTTCTATATAGAATCATATAAGATCGGTATGTCTGTTATCCAATTTAACGATTTTATAAGCAAGTATCCTAATATTAAGATAATCAGTTTTATTGTTATTAAGAATGCAATTCTATTTGCACCCAAACCTTTGGAAAAGTTTGGAGAATTAAAGGAAAGAATAACTATAGAAATATCAAGTGATGAGTTAAAAGCCTACGTAAAGCTTACTGTACCTGATAATGAGCTTGTAGGAGATGCAAAGCTAAAACTTGTTAAAGAAATTATGAATAAGCTTAAAGAAAAAGGTATAATCTTTGGAGTTAAGTCTGATGTATTAATTAGTAATCTGTGCAATAATAAACAAATTTTAGTGGCAGAGGGGATGGCTCCTGAAAACGGAGTGGACTCAGTAATAAAGATGTATGAAATAAAAGAAGTAAAACCTGAAATAAAAGAGGATGGAAAAGTAGATCACTATGAATTAAGCTTGATAAACAGGGTGCAGACCGGTGATTGGTTGGGAGAAAGAAAAGATCCTACTTTAGGTATACCCGGAAGAACAATTAAGGGAATGGTTATTCGGTCTACTCCCGGTAAAATATATCCACTTGAATATGACAAAGGCTCTGTTGGAGAAGAGTATAAAAATGGAGTCACTACCCTTTATG
Source organism: Bacillota bacterium (assembly GCA_023421115.1). Taxonomy (GTDB): domain Bacteria; phylum Bacillota; class Clostridia; order Acetivibrionales; family Acetivibrionaceae; genus Acetivibrio. The sequence goes on from JAEZUI010000193.1 coordinate 38,179, forward strand.
CTTTAAGGAATGGGGCTGTTCAATATGATGGAGATAAAATAAGTGTGTCCAACCATTTGCAGATAGATGGTGATGTGGATTTTAAGGTGGGAAATATTAATTTTGACGGTTATCTTACTGTGAAGGGAACTATTGAAGATAATTTCACCGTTGAAGCAACGAAGGATATAGAAATATTAGGTGAGTATGGCATAGGAAGTGTAAGAGAGGTAAAAAGCACTCAGGGAAGTATAAACATTAAAGGTGGAATAGCTGGAAAAAATAAAGCGGTTATTAAATCTAACAGGGACATTTACACAAAATTCGTATCCGATGCAACTATTATTTGCGATGGAAGCGTTCATATAGGTTTTTATTGTATAAATAGCAACATAAAAGCAAAAGAAGTTATTCTCGACTCACCAAAAAGTCAGATAATTGGTGGGAATATTCAAGCAGAAATAAAGGTTGTAGCTTCAATTATAGGGGCTGCAAATGAAAACAAAACAGTAATCTCAGTTAAGGGATTTAACAGGGATGAACTTAAGGAGAAGCTTGAAATTTTGATAAGTGAAATTGAAGCTTTGAAAAACGAGATGATAAAGATTAAACAAGAAATAACTATTTTCAGCAGTAAAACAAATCTTGTTGATGAGCAAAGAGATAGATATAAATTGGTGCAATCCAAATTTTTTAGTATAAAAGATAAGATAAAAGAACTAGAAAGTGACAGAAAGCTGATTGTAAGCGCACTTCGAACCAAAGGTGAAGGCGAGATAACAATAACAAAAAAAGCATATCCTGGTGTAATGCTAGAAATTAAAAATGTTACAAAAAAGATTGACAGTGAAATAAATAATACCTGTTTTTATTTAAAGGATGGAGAAATTAAGCAGATCTAACTAGCTATGGACAGCGGACCTTACGACAGAGGAATGATTTGATATGAAAAAGGTAAAGTTTATACATTTTTCGGATTTACATTTAGATAATCCATTTAGCTCAATAGGATCTGATAATGATATAGTTGACCGAAGGAGGCAAGATCTTTTAGAGGTATTTGACATTATCATTGATATAACAAAAAGAGAAAAGGCAGACTTGCTTTTGATAAGCGGAGACTTATACGAACACTTCTATGTAAAAAAATCTACAATAAAACATATTAATAATAAGTTTATGGAAATAGCGGATACGAAAATTTTTATTGTACCCGGGAATCATGACCCATATTTAAATAACTCATATTACAAAAACTTTCAATGGAACAGCAATGTCTTTGTTTTGTCAGAAGAAAGGCCTAAAATAGAAATTAAAGAATTAAATACATGTCTGTATGGATTAGGGTTTGAGGGATTTTATAAAGAGAGTTTTATAAGTGATGAAATTAAAACGGTTAATAATGAAATGATAAATATTCTTTTATTACATGGGACTGTTGATATGAATTTTACAAAGAAGGCATACAATCTGTTTACGAGCGAAGAGCTTTCAGACCTTAATATGGATTATATTGCACTTGGGCACTTTCATAACAGAAAAGACAATATAGGGCAAAAAGGAATAATTTATAATGCGGGAAGTCCCGAACCTCTAGGTTTCGACGAAGAAGGTGAACATGGTGTTTTTATAGGTACAATCTCTAAGGAGTTATTGGATATAAAGCACATAAACGTAAGCCGTAGGCATTATAGGTCTGTTGGTGTTAATATTGATGATATAAAAAGCAATGAGAACGCGGTAGATAAAATTCGATTTTTATTAGGTGATTTACCTCCTCAAAATACTCTGCTAGCTGTTACTTTAAAAGGTTGTACAAAGGGAGAATTTAATCTACATAGTGTAAAAATTAAGGAATTGTTGGAAGAAAGTTTATTTTATGTTAGTGTGGAAGATAGAACTGTTCCCGCTTATGACTATGAAGAATTAAAAAATGAACCGGGATTAAAGGGATTATATGTACGAAAGCTTATGGAAATGGTGGATAAAGCTAAGAGTGAAAAGGAAAAATATCTGTTGATGAAATCCCTTTATTACGGAGTGGAGGCCCTTGAGAAAGGGAGAATAGAAGAGTTGTAAAAGTTTGCTAAATAAACGAATTTTTTGATAAGAATCACCTAAAAGGGACTAGATATGAGAATAGAAAAAATATACATTAAGGGATTTGGCAAAATTAATAACCTTGAAATTGAGTTTGGAAGAGGCTTTAATATTGTTTTTGGAGCAAACGAATCCGGTAAGTCTACAATACAAGCTTTTATTAAAGCTATGCTATATTCCTTGAAGGGTGGAAGGAATCTAAAGGGAGAAATATATGCTCCTCTTAAGAAGTATAGGCCTTGGATTGGAAGGGAATATAAAGGTAGTTTGAGATATATCTTAGATAATGGACAAGCTTTTAAAGTCGAGAGAAATTTTGAGAAGGGCGAAACTAGGGTATATGATTTTTTATATAAAGATATAACAAAGACCTTTGATCAAAGTAAAGACAAAGGTCCTCTCTTTGCTATAAGACATATTGGTCTTACGGAAGCTTGTTTTGAAAAAACCTTATACATAGGACAGATGGCAACTAAAATAGATACTTGTGACAGCAAAGAGATATTAGATCGTCTTTCGAATATATACGAAACGGGCTTTGAAGATGTTTCATTTACGGACGCTTGTGAGGCTATAAAAGAAGCGATGAAAAGAAATGTGGGTACGGACAAAACCTCTACACGTCCTCTCGATATAATAAACTCTAGATTGGATAAATTAGACACTAAAAGAAAGAGCTTGCTTGAGGTAAAAGGATCTTTGTTTTCTGTGGAAGATGAGATAACTGTTCTCAACAATGAAATAAACAAGCTTGAAGAAGGAAAAACTGCTATGCAGTTTGCAAAGAATATTGTAAAGTTAAGAGAAGAGCTTGAGTCATATAAAAGAAAGAAAAAAGACTTAAACGATATTATTTTTGAACTTTATGACTTAAGTAAAGTCTGTGACGATTTAAATAAAAGCATAAGTAAATATGGAAAAATAAAAGAGCAGTTTGGAAGCTTTTCTAAATTTGGATTTAGTGAAGCGGATGAATTATATATTAATTATACAAAGTATGAAAACCTAAATGATGAGAATACAAGGATTTTAGCGGAGATTGAAAAGGTAAAAAAATACGTTGCTGAAACGGAAGTTTTTTTAGAAAGTTTTAGAGCTTTAGATGTTTATAGGGATATAAATTTGGTAGATTCAGAACCTAGCACTGAATTTAATTTAGAAAGTTTTAAAAATTCTGAAATTCAAGTAAAAATTAGCACGTTTAGGTCTAAAAATACGGCTATAATTTCTATTATGGCAGCTATTTGCATATCTTTACCAGTTTTGTTTTATTATTTTTTTTCAAATAAAAACCTTATTTGCCTTATAGGAGCGCTTGCACTTGTTGTTATATTTTTTATAACGGCTGTTGTTAGGTCAATTAATAATAAGGAGTTAATTTCTCTTAAAGAAAGAAAGGATGAATCGGACAGAAAGGTAAAAGTATTGCTTGCTAAAGTGGAAAATCAAAAGTCAATACAGTCAGAAATATTTAAAGTGCTTGATGTTGACAATATTGACGAATTTTTAAAAAAGAAAGTTTTGTATGACAGTAAAGTTTATGAGCTAAACAGCCAAAAGGAAAGGATCGTTGAGTTAGAAGCAGAGTTTGAGAAGAATTTCTGTGTGATTAAAGAAATATCAAAATCTATGAAAGAAAAACTTATTGCAGCTGCAATAATTAACTCAATTGAGGAGGAAGTCAAAAAAGAGCAAATTGAAGAATTCCGTAGTGCCATAAATAAGTTTAAAGAAACAGTACCATATTTAAGTAACATAGAGGATAAACTTAATTATACATATAAACAAATTGAAAACCTCTATACTAGGGCATATTCAATATCCGGACAAGAGATAAAGAATAAAGAGGAATTAACAGAAATTTTGTGTAATATAGAGAAAAAGATTGAAAATTTATATGAAAATTTTGACATATATGCTTATAAAATAAAGGCGGTTTATCCGGATGGTGAATTTGAAAGTATTACCTATGATAAATTAATGGAAATAATATTAGACTTAAGAATTGAAGAGACAAAAGACCAAATAGAAAAATTTACACAAAGTATTTTTGACAGGCTCAGTGAGACGCAGCTTAGGCTGAAGCAAAAGGAAATGGTGCGATCACTACTAAACGATGAAAATGATGAATTGGAAAAGCTTGAAGAGGATATCAGAGGCCTAGAAGTAAGTAAAGAAAAACTTGAGGAGATAGGATTTTCACTAAAAACTGCTCTTGAGGTCTTAGAAGAGGCAAATAACGAAATTAAAAGAGATTTTGCACCTGTTCTAAACAACAATGTATCAAAAATAGTAAGGTCTATAACGGATTGCAGATATGAAGAACTTAAAGTTGATGAAAATTTCTTATTAAGGACGACAGATCCTTATTTAAAGGATATAGTTCCAATTTCTGTCCTTAGTGGTGGGACTGTGGATCAAATGTATTTAGCCTTAAGAATTGCTTTAGTTCAAACTATAGAGAACAAAACGGAAAAGTTACCTCTTATTATGGATGAGATACTATCACAGTATGATGATGCAAGATCTTTAGATACAATAAGGTTATTAGAAGAGATTTCAAAGGAAAGGCAAATTGTATTTTTTACGTGTAAGTCAAGGGAAATTGAAATGGCTAAATTTGTTTGCAATAACAATATAAATATAATAGAATTGAAATAAGATATGTTTAGATTTATAAGGAGCCTTTGGTTCAGCAACATTATTACGCATTAGAGGAGTTTGCCTTGAAAAAAATAAAAGTTATTTTATTATATTTATTAGTAATTATACAAGTATTTGCTGGGTGTAGCGTGGCTAAAAAAGCCAGTTCAGAGGTGCCAGAAGAAACTGAAGCAACTATTAATGAAAGGTATAAGAATAAAGCTGTTGCAATTGAGGCTGTTGTTGATATTTTTAAAGAAGCAGATATCAATTCGGAAAGAATAACTCAAAGCTTGTTTAATCAGCCGGTTACTATTCTTGAACAGATAGATGGCTGGTTTAGAGTAGAAACAATTGATGGCAGCACAGGATGGCTTCGTTCAAAGTTTGTAGATAGAGATTGTACAAGTGTCAAAAAAGAACTATATACCGAAAGAATTGTTATAACCGGCAAAAAAAAGACTGTTTATACCAATTATGGAGGAGGAGCGACTTTAAAAGACGTCTCAATGGGAACTGAATTTTTTGTAAAGAGTAAAAAGAAAAATTATTATGAAGTTGTGGTACCCGGAAATCTTACCGGTTGGGTTGAAAAGAAGGATACAATTCAAATTGGTGCAGATTCAGCAATTCCTATAACTTCATCCGAGGATTTTGCTGCTACTGTTGAAAAGTTTAAAGATACTCAGTATCTGTTGGGAGGCTCAAGTGCATGGCAGGGTGTAGATGGCTCGGGAGTGGTCTATATAAGTGCACGGATAAATGGTATCGAATTACCAAGAAGTACTTTAGACCAATTTGATTTTATAAAAAACGGACCTGAAAGTGTGGATGACTTAAAGTTAGGTGACTTATTATTTTTTAGTGCCAATGAAGATTTGGCTGATATATCTAATATTGGTGTTTACGTTGGGAACGACCGTTTTATATATGCAAACAAGGCAAAGGGTTGTATTGATAGTGCTCTGTTGCATTCAGATTATTATATGAAAAGGATAAAAGGTTTTAGACGAATTTTTTTAAAAGAAAAGCCGTAACAAGCATAAAATCATTACTTGTTGCGGCTTTGTAAATTGACTATATAGTTACAACAACAGTTTCATTGCCTTTATCAAGAGTAAAACCTTTACTCTTTCCATCAAGAGCTAACTCATATTCGCCAAGATAACCCGACACATTTAAAGAACCGCTATCATCGGTGACAAGGTTTATAGGCTTTGTCCACCATTCATCCTTTATTAATTTATGAAGTTCATTGTACACAGGCTTTACCCTGTTTTCCTCTGTAATGAAACCTGATGGAGCCTTAAGCCAGGAGCCATCCACAAAATCCCACCATGTTATAGACTCAACTAAGGGATGGGAAAAGAGCGTTTTGTAATGTAAAACTGCTTCTTGTGCTTGGCGTTCTTCACCTTCTGGGGTAGAGGTCCACTCAGATAACTGATAATCATTTAGATCAACAATTTCCGGAGGCATAATGTGACCGGATACCAACGAATTTTCAGTGAAATGAATTGGAAGTTTGAAGCGAGAAAATCTCTCAAGAATTTCCTCAGTTTTTTCAACTCCCCAGTAACCTTGATGCATATGGGATTGTATTCCTATAACATCAATTGGGATACCTGCTTCTAATAAGCCTTCTATTAAAATATCATAGGACTCGGAAGTTTCAAAATCGTTTATGAGTAATGTTGCATCAGGGTTAGATTCTCTTGCCGCCCTAAATACTTCCCGAACAAGCTTAATTCTACCGATATCTTTGCAAATTCGTGTAATTCCATTATCATATTTATCAAAAATAGGCATTATTACAACTTCATTTATTACATCCCACATATCAATCAGGCCCTTAAAGTCTGTAACTTCTCGGTGTATTCTATCAAGTTGAGTGGATAGAATTTCTGAATTGCTCATATCAAGAAGCCAAGGTGCTGTGACTGTGTGCCAGCAAAGAGGGTGACCTTTTAAAGTAATACCTTTAGCTCTTAGCCACTGTGCTGCTTGTTTTAATCTTTTAGTATCAGGCTCGCCTTTTACATCCTCAAACCTTCCCCAATAAAAGGGCAATGTTACAGAATTGAATAAATCAAAAAATTTTTCATAACGTTCTTCTAGTTTTTCCTTAGCTTCCCCTTCAAATTCATTATTAACATAAGCAATGGAGGTAAACTCTCCACATCCAAAAAGAAATTTCTGCTTTGTTTGTTTTACCATTACGTGCTTATTTGCAAGGGGTGATCCGTCAGTAGCAACAAGCTTCAGTTTAGTAGTTCCCATACGGTGCTTATTAATGTTTTTGGTGTTTTCTACCATAGCTTATTTCTCCTTATCCATAGCTTATTTTTTATTGTTGAACTGCCAAAAGTAAATAATTAAATAGAGAATTCTTTGAATTGGCCTCAGTGCCTTATAGAAATAGTATTACAAAAATTTTTTGTTTCTAACAAAAAGTCTGTATTTTAATCGTAGCTTAAGATATGAAATAATATATATATTTTAACCTATTTGTTTTAAAAAGTCTCGTATTTGAAAGCTAAAAATAATATAATTGAATTAATTATACTAGGGGGAGATAGTATGGTAGGAAAAAAGGGAATTTTTTATTGTTGGCAATTGTTTTACTTTTGAGTTCTATAAATGGAATTAATATGGTTTTAGCGGCAGAAGAGGAGGTTATGCGTGGTGATATTGATAGAAACGGTGAAATTAACTCAATGACGCTTTTGGTGATTTGAATACAGGTGAGACAGATGCAGTTATGCAATGTGGTGACGTATCTGGTGATGGTCGTGTAGCTATAAATGATGTAATTCTTGTTAGAGATTTTGTGGCAGGAAAGGTTGATTCATTATTACCTGTGGAATATGGTTTACAGGTTGCGGATGTTGATTTAAATGACAGTACATTAATAAGATCATATGTTCTTTAGGTGATTTTTTATTTTCCGGCATATGCCAATTTTAACGGTTATGTGGATAGTGACGAGATAAATGATGAAGATGATAATCCATTTAGGTATTGTGGCGAGTACTTCGATAAAGAGACGGGAACGATTTATCTAAGGGCAAGGTATTATAATCCTGCTATAGGAAGGTTTATAACAGAGGATAGCTATTTGGGTGAATCTAATGATCCATTGAGTTTGAACTTATATACATACTGTTCCAGCAATCCAATAAACTTTTGGGACCCAACAGGACATTGGCAAGCAGGAGATGCAAATTATAGTTTTTCTGTACAAGCTTTATTATTAGAAGCAAGTATAGAATACGATTTTGCTCAAACTCCAGCAGAGAGAGAATCCGCACACCAAAAGGCAGAAAGTATCAGAGCTACTGCCAATTCTGGATTGGGTTGGGCTTATAATGGTGTTAAGAAAATTACTGAAGCTAGTTGTGATGCGTTATCTTTTATGAATAGTTCAAGTAAATGGGAACGAGATGAATTAGTTGAAATTATTAGAACTTATAACCCTGGATTCTCAATAACAGACGGTAAAAGTTTATCTAAAGCTATTTTTATTGGAAGTTTGATTATGCCTTCAGGGGCAGGAAAAGGTGCAGTAAAGGGAGCTCGATCATTGATAAAGAATAATAAGACGCTTATAAAGGCAGCAAAAGAAGCTGGAGCAGATAAATTAGTGCAAGAAGAGATGAATGGTCTTATTTTTAAATTTCTTAGAGGAAATGCTAATCCTGGTAAAGGGTCAAAATATTTATTTAATGGTATATATGAGCTTCGAGGAGAGACAGGTGCTAGAATATATTACAGAGTAACCGATGGGGTGTTAGAGATATTAGGTAAGTCAAACAAGGATAATCAAAAGCAAGTAATAAAAATCTTAAAAAAGATGTACGAATAGAAGTTGTAGTTTTAAAATGAAATAATAATTTTAAGCTTTAAAGCTATTTAGGAGAGAAAAGTATGACAAATAGAGTTATAACATGTAGAAATGCAACTTCATATACAGAAATGCTAACACGTGGTAAGAAGTATATGGTTTTGGATATTGATCATAATAAAAGCTGTGTTAAAATTGTAGGTGACAATGGCAAGACAAGATTATTCCCATTAGGTTCGTTTGACTTAGATGGAAATGATGTTCCTATGCTTGTTAGTTGGAGTTTTGATGATAATATTGAAGAGGTAAAAAGAGAAGATTTTCTAACTTGGGTTGAAGTGACTATTGAGATGAGTAATGGAACAAAGCGATGGTGTAAGTTGCTTACAGCTGAACTAATTTCTAAAATATTAAGTTTACCTAGCAATTTTGGGATTTATTACCCTAATATGATTATTGTAAAAAGTTTCAATTACAATGATGTAGACAGTATGCTAAAAGAAATGGACGAAAATGATGAGTTAATCGGTGCATCGCAGATTATAAAAGAAACTAATATTTAGTGTAAACAGTTTAATAAGCTGTAGTAGATTTTAAAGATTGATTAAATTATTAACTCGGGTCTTAATAAAGGTATATCCTCAATTAAGACCTTTTTCTCTTTTCCTTGATTATGCATTTATACCCGAAATTACTGTCTTAAGTGTTTAGCAAAGAACCAGCAAGTATTAATATTAAAATACAAGAAAAGAATTCATTCGGCAGTTCTTGGTTAAATTTTGCTAAGTCTTAGATACAGTTCTCTCATCTTACCTTTTAAATAGGAAATTCCTTCTTCTGAACTAGCTTTATCAGTTTCTAAATAGTCCATAATTTCAATAACAGTATCGGAAATTTCATACTTTGCAAGCTTTGCTTTGATCAAGTCCTTTGAACTTGCCTTTATACTCAGATGGAAACGATATTTAATCATATTATTCAATATACTATAAATTTCGTTTTTACCCTGTGCTTTATTTACTTGCTTAAACATTTCCACTAGTTTTTTATCTTGTCGTTTAGAAAACTTAGGCAAGAAAATTACCAAAATAACCAATAGTGCTATAAGAATAAATGCAATAAGTACAACAAAAACATGGCTTTTTTTAAGCTGTAGTGTAAGATAACCTTCATTTTTAGGACTATAGTTTATACGGTCAATGATTACTTTTTCATATGCAACATTTCCACCCTCATTTTGAACTTGTGCTTGTGCCTGTGGGGCACTGCCTGTAACTGTTATTGTTGTACCGGGGATTTCTGCTTGTTTATAGGTACCTGACTCAGTATCGAAGTAAGAGATATAAATAGGATCAATTTTTACTTCACCGCTTTTTTCAGGTACTAAAATTATTTCATAATCCTTTCTTGACCAATATTGGTTGTCTATTATGTTTTCTTCCACGCTTTTTTCGGTTTCATATACAGTGAAATTGGTGATATCGCTTTTGGTTATTTTATCTAATACAGAAAGATCGCAATTTCCTGAAGCAGACACCTTAAGTGTCAAAGAGTCACCAAAGGGTACTTCTAATCTGCTGTATTCCGATTGTAAATCGAGTTTACCTACAATTCCTGAAAAACCTGCGGGTTTGTTTTCAGGTAATGGCTTGACAGTTAATTGTTTGCCTTCAGTTTTCATATACTCTGCCTGGGAAGTGCTGAAAAAACCGCCCCCTGTTGAGACATTTGCTTGAAAATTGTACTCTGGTATGTTAAAGGTACCTACTTTTATTGGCGTTAAATAAGTTTGTTTTGCTTCAAATTTAACATATTTCTTGCCATCAAGATCAACATATTCAGCCTTTAAATTATCCTTTGGCACATCGTTTTGCATAAAACCGTCAATTTCAATTGTATCTCTAAATCCATAGTCTTCGATGTTGTATCGTGAATAAAGTTCATAGGCAAGAATAGCTTTTTGCCCCAAATAGATCTCACTATCAGATATAATAGTCTTAACAAATAAGTCTGAAACGTTCTGCTGAGGATGGTCTTTTGCTTCACTCACATTTATGTTAAGCTGGTTTGTCTGATAGGTTTTGCCTTTATATTCTACAATACCCTCAAGTGAAAATTCTCCTGTACTCTTTGGCATAATGATATAGCGTATATCATTTTGGTAGGTCATATCTCCATTAATAATTTGGGTAGATGTAGATTGATTACTTGATAATATATCAAAATTCTCAAGTCCTTTAATCTGAGATAATTTTGCACCTTGGGCATTTATCAATGAAAGCACTAAGTTGGTGCTTTTTCCCTTTTGAAGATTCAAACTGTCAATATCTAAAAGGAACTGAGGGTCTTTGGCTATTACCCTGCCATTTGTCCCTAAAATAACTGTAATTAGTATTAACAATAAGAAGGCCGCTTTATTTTTTTTACCAATCATATTCATCCTCCTTAGCACTGCTTTTTGCTTCCTGATTATTTTTTAAGCTTTCTTGTTCCTGTTTTTCAAGCATTTTAAGTATTTGGGCAATATTGCTGTCGCTTTGATCGGTATTAGAAGAATCAGATTCTTGCATTTGAGGGGCATTTTGTTCTTTGTTATTATCCTCCTCTTGTGCTTCGTTTTGTTGACTTCCTTCTTTATTCTGCTCGTTATTTTTTTCCTCTTGTGAAGACTGTTGATTCTCCTCACTATCTTTTTGCTCGGAATCTTTATTTTGATTATTTTCTGATGCATCCTCGTTTTGTTGATTTTGTTCCGAATCATTGCCTTGTTCGTTCTGATTGTTTTCTTGCTCATTCTTATTTTCTTGATTTTCATCTTGCTCTTCATTATTTTTGTTTTGTTGATTATCAAGCTTACTTTTTACATACTCATAATTGTACTTTAATGGCACATTTTGAGGAAAAGCAAGTATTCCCTGTTTATAAGTTTCAAGTGCCTGGTGATAGAACTGCTGTTTTTGAACAGCATCATCGATGCTTTCAGCAAGCCTCAGACTGGAATTTCCTGAATTTATATACTTATCAACAGTAGCGGAGGTTTTTGAATAGTAATTTATTGCCTCATTGTATTTACTTAATTTATATGAAGCTTGACCTAAATTATAATTAAGCCTTAGTTCTTCGGAGTTTTCTTCTAAACCCTTTTGATAAGTTTGGAGAGCCTGTTCGTAGTTGTTTGCTGCATATGCCCGGTTTCCCTTAATAATATACTCATTTATACCACCATCAAAAGGGATTGCTCCTGTAAAAAACAATACCATAAAGACAACAATTAATAAGCCTGATATAATTGAAACAATTTTCACAATACATTCCTCCTTTCGGGAAGAAGATAAGCAATTAAAAACAACAATATCCCAGGTCCTAAAAAGTATTGGTAAAGTTGCTTATATCTTTTTACTTCGTCAGTGTTATAATTAGCTCTCTTTAGAGAGGATATTTTCTTTGTAAGGGAAGAGATCTCTTCACCTATCATAGAAGCTTGGTAATATGCACCGTTTCCAGTGGAAGCGATACTCTTTAAAGTATCGGCATTTAATTTCGACATAACAAATTCTCCGTTTTTGTCCTTTTTATAACCTGTTTTCTGTATTCCTGACGAATCATAATCAGGAACGAGACCTCCTTTTTCTGTGCCTATACCTATGGTGAATACTTTTAAACGATCATCTTTAATTGATTTTAATATATCAACACTGTTAGAAGTGTGTTCTTCTCCGTCACTTAATATAATTACTACCCTGTCAGCACTTGACGCCTCATTAAAAGATTTTTGTGCAAGACTTAGTGCAGTACCTACATTTGTACCGCCTCCCCCAATCATATCCGTATCTATTACATCAAGGAACATACGGGTTAGCTGGTAATCGTCGGTCAGCGGCATTTGTATGTATGCAGCTGATGAAAAAGGAATAAAGCCGATTCTGTCCCCATCAAGTTTAGCTATTATATCTTCAACAATTTTTTTAGCTCTACTTAGCCTGTCTGGTTTGATATCATCTACTAGCATGCTTTTAGAGGTGTCTATCAGTACATAGATGTCTAACCCTTCCTTATGTACTTTTGTAAAACCCATAAAGTTCTGAGGTCCTAATAACGAGATAAAAATCAAACTTAATCCTAAAATGGCTAATATAGAACGTATAATTCTATATTTAGGCATAGTTTTAATGCTAAGCCTTTGGAGTATTGTTTCCTTTTTTTCCATACCTAAATATAGAAATATATAGCTTGCTAAGGGTAGTACGATAAATATCGTATAAAAAGGATATTTAAACTCAAATAATCCAAAAAAACTCAAAGTTAACAGCTCCTCCTTTAAACCCCATTTATGGAATCTGGATAAAATAGTAACGGTCTAGAAAAATGCCTATTACCAACAATGCAAGGCCAACTAATATAAAAATAAAAGCTAACTCTATATATTGCTTGAAATCGTCCTTTTCGAACTCAGTCTTCTCTAACTTGTTTATATCCTCAAAAACTTGAGACAAAGCTCCCGAATCCTTTGCTCTAAAATACTTGCCATTTGTTTTCTCTGCAATTCTATTTAGCAGTTCTTCATTAAGGTCACCATCAACTTGTTGGTAAGTTGTCTGACCGAAAACTTCATAGGGAATAAGAGTTTTATCTGAACCTACACCTATTGGATAAATTTTTATTCCATAGTCTTTTGCCAAATCACTTGCGGTTTCAGGATTAATGGATCCGGCATTGTTTGAACCGTCAGTAACAAGAATGATAATTTTTGATGAGGAATTGCTCTTTTTAAGTCTGTTAAGTCCAACAGAAATAGCCATACCTATTGCGGTACCATCCTCATTTACAGATTCAAAACTAATATCCTGTAGCGATTCTCTAACAATATTATGGTCAAGGGTAAGGGGAACCCTCGTATAAGCTGTCCCGGCAAAGGCAATTAAAGATATTCTGTCATTAGGCCTTTGATCGACAAAATCCCCGATGGTCTTTCGAGCCACTTCTAAACGGTTAGGCGTAAAATCTACAGACTGCATCGAACCGGATACATCTAAGGCTATTGCAATATCAATTCCCTGTTCAAAAACCGGAGAGTTTCCTTTGGTTAGTTGAGGTCTCGCCATAGCAATAACTAAAAGTATAAGGCTTGTAAGAATAATATATCTTCCGATTTTATGCTTGATGGTATTCTTATAGCCACGATTTTTTAGGAGCTTTACACTGGAAAATTTAAGTGCAGACTTTTTTTTGCTTCTAAAAAACAAATATATTATTAAGGGTATGAAGAAAAGATAATACCAATCTGCTAGTTTCATTGCATTTCTCCCTCTTTTAATGCTTCTATACTTTTTACCAACTCCGTAAGTCTTTCCATAAGTTCTAGTTTTTTGGCTAATGGTGCGGTTGCACCAGAAAACTTAAAGTAATCATTTTCCTTAAGCCAGGATTTTATTTCCGTTAAATTATCATTCAAGCTTGGCAAACGGCCTATTTCATAAATTATCTCTGTTGATGTTTTCCCTTTTATAGGAAAGGAATAGGTAGATTGTATATACTCCTTAAAATATAGAGTCAATTTAACTAAATAGTCCCCTTGATCAACTGACAAATTGCTTATTGCTTTAATAAAACTTTCATAAGGCGTTAACGATAAAGCCTTCTTTCTCTTAAGGAATGACCTGATGTTTAAAACAAGTGTCAATAAAAATATAGCAACAAGCGGGAAAAAAACATACTTCCATTTTATATAAAACCCTGCACCTAATGGGTTTTGATCTCCATCATAGATATCATTTCTTTCTATTTCATCCATCGTAGATTTAACTATAATTTTAACTTCTTTGTCACCTAGCTGTATTGTTTTTTCACCGGTTTCAAAACTACGAAGAGTGAGAATATAGCCCTCTCGTATACTTGAAACATTTACTATTTCAAAATCTTTAAACTTGTCCTTTAGTTCATCTATGGTTAAATCCCTAGCTTGAATTTTTAACTCAATTAAGTCTCCTACGTAAATACTTCGTTCTTCTGCGCAAATACGTTCGGAGGAAATAACCAAAAACAAACATATAATCAATAGAAGAAGTAAATTTTTACTTTTTTTCATCGCTGACCCCTTCTTCTGAAAAATTGTTTTAACGGCTTGACATAGTCTTCATCAGTATATATATTGATAAGATTTCGCTTAAATAAACTAGTATCGGTATCGAGCCTTTGTTCGCTCTTCATGTTATCTAAAACAAGAGTTTCACCCGTTTCAAGATCCTCAAAAGTAAAAATAGCTCCAGCAGGTATCAATTCTTCAGCCCTGTCAACAATGCGTACTAAAACAAGGTCATGCCTTCCTGATGTGATTTTTATATCTTTTTTATATCCGTCATCAAGGAAATCAGATATTACAAAAACCACGCTATGTTTTTTTACTACACGGTTAAAGTATTGCAATGCTTTTGCAAGATCTGTTCCCGTGAGTTCGGGTTCAAAGGTCAATATGTTTTCAATTATGGATAAAACATGCTTTTTACCGTTTAATGAAGGAATAAATTTCTCAACCTTGTCGGTAAAGAAAATTACTCCGACTTTGTCATTATTTTTGCTCGCTGAAAAGGCTAAAGTTGCACTTACTTCAGCAATAAGGTTCTTTTTGTTACCAAAGCTGTTTGAACGGGACATGTCAATTAAAAGGAACATGTTCAGTTCCCTTTCTTCACAGAATTGCTTAACAAAAGCTTTATTGTGCCGAGCAGTAACATTCCAGTCAATACTCCTTACATCATCTCCGGGATAGTACTGTCTTATATCTTCAAATTCAACTCCCTTACCCCTAAAGCCGGAACGGTATTCACCGGAAAAAATCTCTTCAACCAGTTTATTTGATTTTATCTCAATCTGCCTTATCTTTTTGATAAGCTCCTTCGAAACCATATAGACACCTTCTCCTTTTTCCTAAGGCAAATTAACCTGCTCTAAAATATTTGCTATTATTTTTTCAGAAGTAATATCCTCAGCTTCTGCCTCGTAGGACAGTAAAACTCTATGCCTTAAAACATCATAAGCCATTGCCTTAATGTCATCTGGAACAACATAATCGCGACCTTTTAGGAACGCTCTACCTTTTGCAGCTTTAATAAGGCTTATAGAAGCACGAGGGGAAGCTCCACAAGAGATATATTCCGATGCTTCTCTAGTTTTTAACACTATATCAAGTACATAGTTTTTAATATTTTCGTCTAAATGAATACCCTCAATTACTTTTCTCAATCTAAAAACATCTTCGCGGGTTAAAATCTTACGTATATCCGGTTCTGATAACTCTTCTTTAGTAAAGCCATCAATTATTTTTCTTTCCTCGTCTCTGCCCGGATAATTAATTTTTAGTTTAAGCATAAAGCGGTCCTGCTGTGCTTCGGGAAGGGGATAGGTCCCCTGCTGTTCAAGAGGGTTCTGGGTAGCAATTACCAAAAAAGGTTTGTCTAATTGATAGGTCTTTTCACCTATGGTAACTTGTTTTTCCTGCATCGCTTCAAGCAATGCAGATTGTACTTTTGCCGGTGCGCGGTTTATCTCGTCGGCCAAAATTAAATTACTAAATATAGGTCCCTGCTTTATTATAAACTCACCGGTTTTTTGATTATATATCTCAGTGCCTAATATATCTGCCGGCAACAAATCCGGCGTAAATTGAATTCTTTTAAAGTCAACCCCGACAACCTGAGCTACTGTACTAGCAGCTAAGGATTTTGCAAGTCCGGGAACTCCTTCTAAAAGAATATGACCTCCAGTCAATAGACCTATTAGAATTCTGTCGATCATATACTCTTGACCGATTATTACCTTGTGTATTTCATCTTTTAATGAAATAATTATCTTTGCTTCCTCAAGGAAGTTTAATTTTTCCATATATTGCTCCTCCATAAAAATATATACAAGCCATCATCAAAAATCATTTCAGAATAAGCCACTTTTTTATAAGTAAATACAATTATGATTTTAAGGAAAAAGTTTTGCATATTTATGAACAAATTGTGAACAATGAGTATTATAATGAAAACAATACAATTTTATCATCATGCTTCAGTTCCCAAGAAGTATAGAATCAACAAGAACCCCATAACATGTAAAAGGCTAAATTGAAAATCTATAACAATAAACAGCCAACTCTTCGCTATTTAGTGTTAGGTTACAGAATATCCAGTTATCACCTTGAAGATTGAGAAAGGTTGAAAGTCTCTAAATATGTAAAAATCTATATTAAATCAGCTATGACAATAAAATAGCGAAAAACAAACCTAGTTAAAGTGTAAACCTGTTTTAGTGTCAAATGGCGCAATTACTAGACCTGAGCATTAGAAGCTGTTGCCGAAAGCTTGATAATTTGAAGCAAAAATGCCACGGATGGCATTTTTAGCGTCTCGGGACAGGATGTCCCATAGACGCGTGCGAAAATTATCAAGCTGAGGATACAGATTCTATGCGAAGGTCTTGTAATGGAGTCGTTTGACACTAAAACAATAGGTACTCTCTTTATACAGGTTCCAAAATAGCAGTACCACCAATTTAGACAGTCAATTCAAGCTTCTATAAGTCATGAGCGAGAACCTTTTCTTAACTAAATAACAAGTTCTTCCATAAGATGAACTATTTCATACCCCGAATTGGGCAGAGCTAGCTTTTTTGACTTTTCCTTCATATACAAAAGCTTATTAGGATTATCCAATACTTCATTAACAATGCTTTGAACATCCATTTCGCTATCTATCTTTTCAGCCACACCATTACTTGTCAAAAAAGATGAGTTACGCTCCTCCTGCCCAGGTATTGGAGACATTAAAAATATAGGCAGTTCTTTTACAAGTGCTTCAGAGATTGTCATTCCTCCCGGTTTGGTTAAAATCAAATCAGATATATCCATTAAATCACAGATTTCATTGGTATAACCAATCAGCAAAACCTTTTTATCATATTGAATAACGTAACTTTGTAGCTGCTGCCTCAATCTCTTGTTTTTCCCCGTTACAACTATTAGTTGTATATCCCTATTACTTTTAAGCAACGAGAGAAAGACTCTCTTTATATCACCAAATCCAAGGCTTCCTCCCATAATTAAAACAGTAAATTTATCCTCTAGATCAAACTTTTCCAAAACCCTGTCCCTTGGACTTTTTCCGAGAAATACTTTTGAAACCGGAATACCGCAAGAGTATACCCGATTTTCAGGTATGCCACATTTAACCATAGCCTTTTTTATTCTGTTATGTGCAACTACATAGGCCTCGATATTGTCATGAAACCAAAAAGGATGGTTTACATAGTCAGTTAAAAGACCCACTGACGGTATGTCAATCTTTTTATCTTTTTTTAAGCAGGATACAATTTGCAGAGGAAATGGATGAGTACAAACAATTATTGACGGATTAAATTCTTTGATTATTTTGACTAGTTTATATGAAAAAACTTTACTTAACGCATTGCTTAACTTATTTATATTATCCATCTTTTCAGACATTTGATAAAGAGTACCATAAGCGAAAGGTATACTTTTTATAATACTAAGATACCCGTCAACGAAGATTTTATGTACCACAGGATTTATGTATTTAAAGGTATCAATTACTAAAGACCTTGAGTCCGGATACTTTTGATCAACGTACTCTTTTAAAGCCTCAGCGGCTCTCAAATGGCCTGCACCCATTGATATTGATAAATATAAAACATCCATTTTCTACCCTCAATTAGTGTTAATAGTTATTAGTATTTGGAATTAATGTGAATTTTATACACAAAAATACTTTGGGTAGTTTCTAAACATAGGAACATTCTTTTGCTTTGCACAAAATGTATCTTGATTTTGTAGGGTCTCTAGCCTTCTGATATTTTTATTGCTAAGCGAATATTTTCATATAAAAACACAGAGAATAAAAAAGTGATTTCTAAGTAAAAAATGGCTCAGGACTTATAGTTTTTCACCTATAACGAATTTTATAATAAATAGGAGCTAGTGTCCTTAAGCAGAAGCAATTGTAAGGGTTTAATATTGTGAAAGGAGGAAATTATTTTGAAAACTATAAAAGTGATTGTAATGCTTGTAATAGTTTTTTCCATAGGGATATCTCTAATTTTTGATGGACAAGTGTTTATTACTCCTATAGCAGAAAAACTGACACCGGGAACTGAAAATGAAGATGTTATGAAGGTTCAACAAAGGCTTAAAAACTGGGGATATTATGATGGAAGTGTCAGTGGCAGATATGACCTAAAAACTTTTCTTGCGGTTATGGATTTTCAGAAAGTCTATAATCTTCCTGTAAATGGTATAACAGAGCGGAAAACGTTGGAGTCAATGGGACTTACCACTTATGCTCAATCAGGAGCAGCAATGGCGGCAGCTAACAGAGTAAGTGATGAGCAACTGCTAGCTAGAGCAATAAACGGAGAGGCTAGAGGTGAGCCATATGAAGGACAGGTTGCAGTAGGTGCAGTCATTTTAAACAGAACTAGAGACTCTAAATTTCCAAAAACAGTTGCCGGTGTAATATACCAGCCCGGAGCATTTACAGCAGTATCTGACGGACAGATTAGCGTTCCCATAGATCCAAAGTCTTCAGTGGTAAAAGCTGCAAGGGATGCCTTGAACGGATGGGACCCAACTAACGGATGCTTGTATTACTGGAACCCTGCGACAGCAACAAGTAAATGGATATGGTCTAGAAAAATATTAAAAAAAATAGGAAAACATAATTTTGGAATATAGGAGGTGCTTAGTTTATGAGTATAAGAGAAAAATTGCAGGATTTTAAGAGACGTTTATCGGACAGAAAGATGTACAGTATAGTAGTTGTAGTAATAGCAGGAGTAGCAATATGGGGAATATATCAGTATAAGCATGCTGCAAATTTAAGACAAGAACTGGATAACCAGTATAATCGTGCTTTTTATGATATGACAGGGTATGTAAATAATGTTGAGGTATTGCTTATTAAATCACTAATAAGTTCTACACCGACTAAGACTGCAGCAACGTTGCAGGAAGCTTGGAGACAGGCAAACTTGGCACAGACAAACTTAGGCCAGCTGCCTGTATCACAGCAAGTTCTTGCAAACACATCAAAATTTCTTACACAGGTTGGGGATCTTGCCTATTCCATTAACAATCAGAGTATGGATGGTAAAAAGCTCACTGATGAGCAGTACAAGCTCATTGAAAACCTTCATGGATATTCAGTTTCGCTTGAACAAAGCTTAAATGATCTGCAAAATCAACTTGCAGTGGGAAGAATAAAATGGGGTGAACTCGCAAATAAGGGTACTAAGCTGTTTCAAAAAACTTCTTCAGAAATGCCTAATGGGCAATTTGAAAACATAGAAAAGACTTTTCAGGATTACCCTACACTTATTTATGACGGTCCCTTTTCTGATCACATGACTTCTACTGAGCCTAAAGGATTAACCGGAGATAATATTAGCTCTGAGAAGGCAAAACAAATAGTTATAAATTTCTTTGGGAAAGATAAGGTTGAAGCTGTGACCGATATAGGTAAAAATGATACCAGCCAAATCAAAACTTACAGTTTCAATGTTAACTTTAAGAATGTTCCAAAGGAACAGGATGCGAAGATTGATATTACTCAAAAGGGAGGGCATGTTTTGTGGGCGCTCTATAACAGGCCTATTCCTGAGGAAAAAATAAAGATGGATCAAGCGAAAGAATTCGCAGGGAAGTTTTTAGAAAAGCATGGTTTTAAAGATATGGTAGATACTTACTATCTTAAAGAAGATAATACAGCTGTAATAAACTATGCTTACAGTCAGAACAACGTTATAGTATATCCTGATTTGATAAAAGTAAAGGTAGCATTAGATAATGGAGAAGTGATTGGTTTTGAAAGTAAGGGCTATATTTCATCACACAGTGATAGAAATATTCCCGCTCCCAAAGTATCAATGGAGCAAGCGCGTGCACTAATAACTTCTAAGATGAAGATTTTAAGCTCAGGGCTTGCAATAATACCAACCAATTATAAAACAGAGATATTTACTTATGAATTTAAGGGGAAACTAAACGATAGGGATTTCTTAGTATATATTAATGCAGAAACAGGCAAAGAAGAAAAAATTCTAATGATTATAAATACTCCTAACGGTATACTCACTATGTAGAACTAAAGGGTATGACTTTCAATAATTTTTTCCACGTGTAGGGACTTTTTATTGGTTTTGGAGTTTTGTGGAAGCAACCTATTTCACAGCGCGTAATTTTTTTGGAATAGACTCTTCAATAATTTGCTGAAATCTATTATAATTAATAAAGAGGGGCTTAATGCCCCTGTTTTGTTTTGAGGTATTTATGCACTATACGTTAAACTAGGGGGCTGAAAGAATGGAAAATAATGTAAATTTGGATATCGATAGTATAGGCTTTTTTAAAGATATAAAAAAAGAAGATTTTAGGAAACCTTCTGTATGGCAGGTTGGAATGCTTTTTTCCCTTGTTGTAATTATTTTTTTATATATAGGTACCCGCGTTCAAAGGTGGAATGTAAATTATGGCGTATTAATAACTGAGTTTGGTTTGATACTTTTACCGCCTCTTTTATTTTTATTATTTTCCAGATTTGATGTAAGAAAAGTTATGAGAATTAATAATCCCGGAATTGTGAATTTGCTTTTGATTTTTGGTATTATGATATTTTCATTGCCCGTTATAGGAGTTTTAAACTTATTGAATTTTTGGATTATTAAACAGATATTCGGGAGCTATGAAGTTTTTCAAGCACCAATATCTACAGAATCATGGGGCCTATTAGTAGGGATATTTGTTATAGGCGTTTCGGCAGGAATTTGCGAAGAAGTTCTTTTTAGAGGTGTTATTCAAAGGGGCCTTGAAAAGTTTGGTGCGATCAAGTCAATATTTATTACAGCCTTTGTGTTTGGGCTTATGCATATGGACTTTCAGAGATTTTTAGGAACTTTTATTTTAGGAGCTTTGCTTGGTTATATGACTTACAAGAGTAATTCACTGTTTAGTAGTATATTTGCACATTTTGCAAATAATTCTATAGCAGTCTGTTTAACTTATGCGTCATTAAAAGCCAGTGAGTTTTTAAAAGAAAGCGATATAAAAGGCGTTGAGAATGTACAAAATGGGGATATATTTGCAACTTTTGCACAGATGAGCCAAATAGAGATTATAAGTGTTATTGTTATATATGCTATTATATTTTGTTTTTCAGCTATATGGTTATATTTTTTACTACGTCTTTTTGCTAAAAACAACAGTAAAAAAGAAGCTGTTGCACAAAGGGAAGAAAAAACAATTCCGTTATCGCACTTTATTTCATTTATTCCCGGACTTGTTTTAATTTTATTTATATACGTCATTGATATATTGAGAATGGGAAATATAATTAACCAACCAGTGGCTGAGCAGATATTAAGGTCTATAGGTATATAAGAGAATTAAGCCTCCTTACATATTCTTTTTTAGCACACGTATATCTTCACCGGCAAATTTAAAGAGGTCAAAACTTCCTATTATTCGCGAGGCTACTCTTTCATCGTAATATTCATGTAGTTTACTAACACCCATATTTGTTGCAATTATAGTTTTGCAGGGACGCTGGAGATTTTTGTCATGCCTTGAGTTTAGTATGTTTAAAAGCTCGGCATACCTTGCAGCAGAAGGTGACTCTGTACCAAGGTCATCAATGATCAATACTTCAACGTCAAATATATTGTCATAGGTTGAATCTTCATATTCAGTTTCTTTAAAGCTTTTTAACTTGTATTCGTTGATGGTGTTAAACAGGGATGGGGACGTCTGATATAAAACCGTTCTACTCCTGTTTAACAGCTCAGCAGCGATACAATTTATCATAAAGGTTTTTCCGACACCTGTAGGCCCACAGAAGAACAGGTTTTTATCATCCGGTGAGGCTATATTATCTATAAATTCGCAAGCTCGTTCCTTTATCTTTAAAATATTGTTCCTAGGAGATACCCTTATGCCATATTTTGCTTCATCAACAATATCGGGGTAGTAGTTTTCGTCAAACATTGAAAAGTTCTCATACAAGGCAAGTTTCAAGTTTGACTGGTTGTACAGGTTATTTATGTATTTTTGCTTATAACAAGAACATTTTTCGGTTCTGATTCCACTGCTTACATATCCGGTGTCTTTACATAACATACAATTATATTTAGGCTCAAGAAAATCGGAGGGGTACGAAAATTCATTAAGTAGCAAGGCTTTTTCGCTTTTTAGACTTTCAAGATTATGGCGAAGTTCATTAATTAAAGAGTCGGCAATATTTGCATCCTGTAAAATCATCTTTGTATACTTGATACCGGCAAATTGAATGGCATTGTCAATTTCTTCGATTTTAGGTATCTTTGAATATACTTCGTTTTTTCTAAGCATTATTTCGTCATAAATTTCTTTTTGTCTTTTATCATATTCCTTTTGAATTAGTATGTGTATATTCTTGTACATAAAACCTCCAGATAACATATGCCTTAAGCATTTTCGTATAAGCTGTTTAGATAGCCTTCTTCATATTTTCTTTGTTCAAAATTACCCTGCTGTGGGGCACCGGGCGTGTTATTAGCCACTACAGGGGCTTTTGCCGAGCTTTTCTTTCTCTTTGCATCATAAACCAATATTTCTTCTTTAGTCTTTAAGCCGTGAGTATACCAATCGGTAATAATACTGTTAAGGTAATTGAAGTTAGGGTTTGATTTTGCAGTTGTCTTTCTAAGTGCGATTTCTATTATTTCAAAATTGTACTTATAGTCCATAACCCACTTTTCCACATAGACATCTTCATATTCCGTCAAATTCCTTCCAAGCTTCAATTTCTTTATTATTGCTCCACGAACATCTTTAAACTTTTTTTGCTCAATTGAGTAGTTATCAAGATCAAAAGAATTACGTATATTTCTGTTTTTCCAGTTCTCAGCAACTTTTTCTATGTACGCTTTTACAAGCCCTTTTTGATCAAAACAGTACTGAAATAGTGCAAGCATTACATCTTCGTCAAACTTATACCTGTCAAACCAAGCATCAATGTCGGTGTACCATGAAGGAGACATTACTCCCTGGAAAAAAGCATTATTTATTGTATATATAATCTCATTACGTTTCTTGTTGTTCTCAAAATTATTTACTGCTTCCTCAGGAGAAGAAGTAGTTTTAAGCCTGTACATTTTTTTTATTTCTTTTTCTTTTAAATCATGGAGAACAATGCCATCTAACTTCCATGTAAGAACTCCTAAATTTTCAAGGTTTGAAATACACTCCTTAACTTTATCTACATTCATACCTAAGCTTTTTGCAAACTCCTCTACTGTGGCGTTTTTTCCATGTTTACTCAAGAACAGGCAATAAACATATACTTTCAAGCTTTCTGCATTCATCATTGGCATATACTCAGTGATGAAAATATCAGGAATTAAAGTGTCAGAGTAAAGGATTGTCTTATAAGATTCAAATAACATAATTACGCTCCCTCTATTGTAGTTTGGGAATACTTTTTTTCATAAGCATGCTTCAAATAATCAAAAGTGGTTATATTATATCATATACCTTTGACAAATTGCAGGAAGAATAAACCTCATTTATCGTATTCTTGGGGGATATTCTAAATTTTAAACAAGTTATTTCGCTGTTTCGATATAGTATACTTCAATATTTATGGGGAGCTATTCTAAAAAAAGAAAATAATGTGGTTGATTTTTTTATAGATATGTATTATTATAATATATGTTCGATTTGCGGATGCGCCCATAGCTCAATTGGATAGAGTGTCTGACTACGGATCAGAAGGTTAGGGGTTCGACTCCTCTTGGGCGCGCCAAGGCTCTTGGAATAAGTATTCCAAGAGCCTTTTTCTAATGTTTTATCAACCTTATTTGACCAGTTATTTTATGAGTAGGAATCCACAAAACTTAGAATATGTAAAAAACTAAAATTTTAAAGCCATAACAATAAATCAGAGAGAAAAACCTTATTAAAGTATAAGCCTGTTTTAGTGTCAAATGGCGCAATTACTTGACCTGAGCATTAGAAACTGTTGCCGAAAGCTTGATAATTTGAAGCAAAAATGCCACGGACGGCATTTTTAGCGTCTCGCGACAGGATGTCGCATAGACGCGTGCGAAAATTATCAAGCTGAGGTACGATTTTTGCATAGCAAAATATCGTTCATCTGTCTGCCGAATGGCATCCTACAGATTCTATGCGAAGGTCACGTAATGGAGTCGTTTGACACTAAAACAATAGGCACTACCTTCATACAGGTACCAAAATCGCATTACCATCAATTAAACAGTCATTACAAGTATTTTAAGTCATACCCAAAGCAAGTTCTCCTAAAAATCACCCAATTAAATACAAATCATATTATTTGAGCGAAAGCTAACCCTTTAATTTTTTGAAATTACAATATCTGTTTTATGAAAATCACTAAAAGAACAAATTCCATAACTCGCTAATATAGAAAAAATCGAAATTGAAGGAAAATGGTATCTGCCTGCAACTTCTACTATCATATGAAGAAATATTATACCTAGCAATATTATCACAAGAAATAGAGGTATCCCCTGATTTTTCTTCAAAACCAGCATAATTCCTCCAAAAACACAAAGTAATAATATAGTGTGATAATAGAAATTGGATACCTTTATAAGAAGACTTTCAAACTTATAAAAGTCAAGCTTTGTATCCTGTTGAACAAGCCCTGATTTGATATATAATAAGCTTTCGTAGTCAACAGGCCAAATCATGGCATGTTTGTTGTAGATGAATTTTAAATTTCCTGAAAGTGATCTGCTTGTTATTCTCTCCCATGAACGCCATAAAAGTTCATTATGAATTTCTTGAGGCGTGATTCCAGGGGTTTTTTGGATTTCGGTAAGTGTATTTGAATCTTCTAAATTCCATGAACCATTGCTAGCATAATTTGAACCTACATAAATATTGAAACCGAAGGGATATTTTGCAATTTCTCTATCAATAGCATTTGAAGTGGCAATGCTTACTAAAGTTGAAGTTATTAGGTAACCGACTAATAAAGAAGACAAAAAGACAATTTTACTACTAAAAGTGCTGTTTTTAATCTTTGTTTTTTCTATTACAAATATCAGGTAATATAAACATATAGCAATTAAAACGATTAAACCAATAGGTCGAATTACATTAGAAAGACAACATATAACACCTAAAAGGGCAAACTTTATTAAAGTTGAAAAAACACCCATTCTACTATTTAAAGTCCTTGTAAAGAAATAGATACACAAAAGCATTAAAAATGTAAATAGGATTTCAGTAGATACTAAAGCGGTATAGAAAATTTGAGAAGGCCAAAGTGCCCAAATAAGTACACTAAGAAAACCACATTTTCTATCAAAAATATTAGATCCTGTGTAATAAATGAGAAGAGAAATTCCACAGCTTAAAACTACATTTAAAAGGGTTGCAACATCGGAATATGACCCAAATAGCATATAAAAAGGCGCCAATAAAACAGGAAAACCTATATAATGAGGAAATAAGGCAATATAACTCCCTCCAGTAAAGTTACCTTTTGCAAGGGCTGCAGCAATTATGTGATACGTGTTAAAGTCGCTTAGTGGAGTTACTTTTATACATGTAATCCAAATTAATCTCGGGACTGCTGTAATAAGAATTAGTAGCAATAGCACAGGCAATTGTCTGTCGAGCTTTATTTTAAACAAAAATTTCTTGCAAAGAAAAATGATTATTCCGGCAGAAATGAATGCAGCTATAATAAAAAGTAATGTGTATATTGTAACATGTTCCCTAAAATATGCTTTTAAGGGCTTGGTGCGAATGAAATAAAAAGTGTTAAATAAAATAAAAGCAATATACATTAAAAAAATTGAAACTGAAAATATATTTTTTGTCTTATTTGAAAACATGGCAGCTCCTTTATATAGAAAATATATTTTGTTCATTATAATAACACATTCTTATTAAATATGGAATATTTGCGACTTTAATGCAAGGTCATTTCTAAAGATAACCTATTTAAAAAGTTTTGTGATATAAACTATAAAATAAATCTTCAAATTTACCGATAAAGAATAGGGAAGTGAATTATACCTTAAAAAAAATATATAGAGTAGAGGCGGAATTATGGATATAGCAACAATTATTGGAATAGTATTTGGACTGTTTTGTATAATTTGGTCAATACTTATTAATAGTGGTCTCCGAACTTTCTATGACTTTGCTTCAATTGTTATAGTTTTCGGGGGAGGTATTTCAGCAAGTCTAATTTCATATAAGTTAGCCGAAGTCAAACTTATAATGAAAGTTGTTATTAAAGTATTTATTGGGAAAGAAACTTCCCAGGCTAATATAATAAAACTATTGGTCGAACTTTCAATGAAAGCTAGGCGTGATGGTTTACTTTCTCTTGAGGCAGAACAGGAGCACATAGAGGATGATTTCTTAAAGGAATCTCTTCAGCTTGTAGTTGACGGTGTAGAACCTGAGATTATAATTGACTCAATGGATTTAGAAATTGAGAATATGAAATCAAGGCATGATAAAGGAGCCGGTCTTTTTAAAACGATGGCAACTCAATTTCCAGCTTGGGGTATGATAGGTACTCTAATAGGTCTTATTCAGTTGCTTAATACCCTTGAGGACCCTTCCGGTATTGGTCCAGCAATGGCTGTAGCGCTGATAACAACTTTCTATGGTAGTATTCTTGCAAACTTTATCTGTAATCCTATTGCAAATAAATTGTCCTTAAAAAGTAAAGAGGAAATACAGGAAAAGAGAATGATTATAGAGGGGGTATTGTCTATACAGGCTGGTGAAAACCCAAAGATACTCGAGCATAAGTTGAAGACATTCCTATCACCTAGACAGAAACTTGAATATGACAAATTATCTAATGAGGGAAAGACAGAAGAGAAAAATAAAGAGAGTTAATAATCTGTAAAAGTGAGGTAAAATATGAGTAAAGCAAATAGGAAGAGTCTTCCTGAAGATGAAGTGCAAGAGGGGGCACCTGAATGGATGACGACATATAGTGATTTAGTAACACTTTTGCTGACCTTCTTTATATTGCTTTTTTCTATGGCATCTGTTGACAGTAAGAAATTTCAGGAAGTTGCTCAATCTTTGCGTTCAGCTTTTACGAATGTTAGCAATGGTGAGATATACAATTATAATAGTGGTAAAGATATCATTAATATTTTAGATGATACTTTGCCATCAGATGTTGAAGATCAAAACGCAAATAATGATAATAAGGGTGGAAATGATTCAGACAGTAAGGGTCAAGATAAAGATGCTACTATTAAAGGATTCAAGAAACAGGTAGAAGATCTTATTACAGGACTTAATCTTGGTCAATATGTACATGTGGTTGAGGATAAGACTTCCATAATACTTAGAATTGATTCTGTTATACTTTTTGATGTTGGAAAGGCAGATATAAAAGAGTCTGGTAAAGAGACAATAAAGAAAGTTGCAGAATTAATGAGGCGGCTTGATACTAACATAGCAGTGCAAGGACATACTGACAATCTGCCCATTAAAACCAGCCTTTTTCCTACTAATTGGGAGTTGTCTACTAAAAGAGCAACAAACGTAGTTATCTTTCTTGTCAATGAGTGCTCCCTTGATCCTACCCAATTAACGGCAACTGGTAATGGTGAGTTCAGGCCTATAGCGCCTAATGATACAGAAGTGAATCGTCAGAAAAACAGGAGAATAGATATAGTTATTGATAAATAATAATATTGAATATTTCTATTTGAAACCAGCCGAATTAAAAGGGGCCTTAGGGCCCCTTTTAATTCGGCTAAAGAGGCTGTATTCTACGTTCAAAGCCTTGGAGCTTCGGTTGTTGGAGTAATATGGTGGACTTTAAAATATACATCTCCATTGATATCCTTACTTGAGTTTGCAATGTGTATGGAGTATAATTAAAGAAAAATGTGAAATGAGGTCGACAATGAAAAATTCAGACATATATGATAAACCAAAGCATATGACCAGTATAGGGGGACAGGCTCTTATTGAAGGTTTGATGATGATGGGGCCTAATAATATAGCAATTGCGGTTAGGAAACCGGATGGAGAAATAATAGTAGAAAAGAGGCCGTTACCAAAGAGAAGTAAGCTTTCTAAATTGCCTTTGGTAAGAGGGGTTGTAGGTCTTTTCAAGCAGATGGTTGTTGGTATAAAAGCACTAATGTTTTCAGCCGAGTTTGTAGATCTTGAGGAAGAAGAGGAAGAAGGAAAAGAACCGTCAAAGTTTGATCAGTTTTTTGAGAAGGTTTTAGGTAAAGTTTTTGGAAATAAACTTCAGGATGCTTTGATATATATTTCTGTATTTATTTCGCTTATATTTAGTGTTGCACTTTTTATATTGCTTCCGAACTTTATTGCGGGCTTTTTACCTTTTAATAGGGAAACGACTTTAGGAGTTGTATTGTACAACCTTGTTGAGGGCATAGTAAAGATAATTTTATTTTTCTCGTATATTGTATTGATATCAAAATTAAACGATATAAAGCGGGTTTGGCAGTATCATGGTGCAGAGCACAAAACCATCCACTGTTACGAACATGGAGAAGAACTTACTGTAGAGAATATTCAGAAGTACACAACTAGACATCCTAGGTGTGGAACGTCGTTTCTTTTTACAGTTATGGTTGTAAGTATTTTGGTGTTTTCCTTTGCAGGTTGGTATGATGAAAAGTGGAAGAATATGATAATAAGGTTGTTATTGTTACCTGTTGTTGCAGGAATTTCTTATGAAATTATCAAGTTTGCAGGAAAAAGTCAATCAAAGGTTGTGCAATTATTAAATGTACCGGGTTTGATGTTTCAAAACTACACCACCAAAGAGCCTGATGACAGTATGGTTGAGGTTGCTATAGAAGCAATGAAAAATGTTTTGGAAACTACAAACGAAGGTGAAGACAAGTGGTAATAGCTATATAAGGTTATACTAAAAACTTTGAAGTTAACATTTAAATAATTGATGGATTTTATGACTTAAATATAGCATAGATTATTTTTTGAAATTTTCTGATTGAATTTTTGTAAATTTTAAAAAGGGAGATTACATTGATATTAAAGGATGCTTTTACAGAAGGTATTAGAAAACTAAAGTTATCAAATATTGATGCCCCGGTAGTTACAGCCGGGGCAATATTGTGCTATGTTCTTGGCTGCGAGAAAACTTACCTTTATTCCCACGATGAATATTTATTAAGTAAAGATGAATATGAAAATTATTGTGAGTTTTTAAAAAGGAGAATAGAAGGAGAACCTCTCCAATATATAACAGGGTGTCAGGAATTCATGTCTTTAAACTTTAATGTTTGCCGGGAGGTTTTAATACCCAGACAAGATACCGAAATATTAGTAGAATCTGTGCTTGAGTATGTAGGTCAAAGAGATAATGTTAGTATTCTCGATATCGGCACCGGTTCTGGCTGTATAGCTATAAGTCTTGCTTACTATGGCAAAAATACCCAGGTTATGGGAGTTGATATTTCAAAAGGAGCTCTAGAAATTGCAAGGTTAAATGCCCGAAATTGTGGCGTTGAAGAAAATACTGTTTTTGTTGAAAGCAACCTTTTTGAGAATATTCCTCCCAAAAAATTTGATATAATTATTTCTAACCCTCCATATATTCCTATTGAAGTTATTGAAACGCTTGATAAGCAAGTTAAGGATTTTGAGCCAACAATTGCTTTAGGTGGAGGAGAGGACGGTCTTAATTTTTATAGGAGAATAACGGAACAATCGGGGAGCTTTTTAAAGCCAAAGGGTCTTTTAGCCTTTGAAGTAGGTTTTGATCAGGCTCAAAAGGTTATGAAAATAATGGAATCAAGTTTTGAAAACATTAAGGTACAAAAAGACCTAGCAGGGATTGAACGTGTTGTTATGGGGAATCTTTCCAAATAGAAACAATGCCAGATGAATTAAGATTTTTTAGTAAAATCATTGTTACTGGACCTAAGAATAGTCCGAATACACCGAATATCATTAAGCCTAAATACATCGAAATTAGGGTTGCAAGTGGGTGAAGGCCAGTCTGATTTGAAACAATCTTTGGTTCAATTATTTGTCTCACAATAATAGCAAATAAATATACACTTAATAGACCTAAGGCTATCCGGACATTGCCGGTAATAAAGTTTAAAATTATCCAAGGAACCATTATAATACCGGAGCCCAAAAGAGGTATACCATCGGCTATTGCAGTTAATAAACCCATTATGACTGCGTAGTCGGTATTTATTATAATGAAGCCTAATGTGGATATAACGAAGGTTACAGCCATTATTATTAGCTGGGCTCTAAAATAGCCGAATATGGACGATACAGCACCATTTTTTGCGTTGTAGAAGTTTTTTTGTGAATGGTGTGGTATTTGTCTGTATATAAAATTTCTTATATTCTTTTTATCACTGCTTATAAAATAAGAAGATAAAAGGATGACAGTGATAAAAATTCCGAGTTTGGGTAAGGAGGATATACTAGCTATAATAGAGCTGGCTATGATAGTTATAACTCCTTCTAATTTTGGTAAAAAAACAAGTACATTATCTTTGAAATCTTCTTGAATGTTTAATGGAAGACTGTTATAAAATGTAGTTACCTTTGAATAATAGCTCGATAGAAGGTAGGAAATACTAGTTACATAGTTAGGAAGATTGTTTTGTAGTTTTATAAGCTCTGTATATATCTTATAAAGTATAGATACAGCTAGAGCTGAGATAAAGCATATGCTAAGTGTAAGTGTTATTATTGTGGAAGTTTTTCTGTTTAAATTAATTTTTTTTTCAATAAAAAGAATAATTGGTTCATTAATAGCAGAAATTGCAGCAGCTATAAGAAAAGGGGCTAGGAAAATAAAAACATATTTTATTCCTATATAAAGTCCCAAAAGTATGGTGACAAGAATTATCAAATTAATTAAGTTTTTTATATAGTGCTTAAGATAAGCTTGCATTAATTGTTTTAAGGAGATTCCAAAAAAATAACTGGTCAATTGCCATTTCAAAAAATTGATGGGCTTTGTGACCTAAATATTGTAAAGGTTATTTTTTGAAATGGCCTAACCTTTCTAAATACTTTTATTAGCTCATAATAATATATGATGTACTTTAGTATAAAAAAACAGTATTTTGTAAATTTTACGCTTTACATCAAATTATTTCATGAAATAGGCAATTCAATATTTTTAATACAATTACATCAAATTTTTTGAAATATCAATGAACAAGGCGTGTATACAATATTCAATAGTGTTTCTCATTGTTAAATGTACGATATTGCATTTGACTTATTAGAGTCTAATAAATATAATTATAGATGTTCGTTTAAGAATTTATATTCGCTCAATGAAGAGTGCTTTTTTCTTGACTATGTTGTCAAGCTAAGGTAATTACCTAGTCATCACAGAAAATCATTGTTACACTGAAAAAGTTGTTTTATTTTACAAATTCTAAAGATTTCACTGTCATAAGACGTGTGCTAATATTAATGTATAGGGTAAAAATTAAACTACATAGAATTAATATAAAGATAAAATGGGGTTGGATATATATGTTGTTTAAAAGTATGTTTAAAGGTGGGGCCAATGTTCCGCATTTCAAAAGGACTGAAAATTGCGAAACAGTTAAAATGAAAGTGCCTGAAAAGGTTGTTATTCCTATGCTTCAGCACATTGGTGCACCCTGTGAACCTTATGTTCAAAAGGGGGATGAAGTTAAGGTGGGGCAGGTGCTTGGAAACACAGAGAAATTTGTCTCTGCTCCAGTGCATTCGAGTGTTTCAGGAATTGTAACTGATGTGTCACCAAGGCTCTATGCCGGAGGTGTATATATCACATCTGTTGAAATTAAAACTGATGGGAAGCAAGAGCTTGACAAGAGCATTAAACCTCCAAAATACTCAAGCAGTGAAGAATTCATAGGTGCCATAAGAAAGTCCGGTTTAGTGGGTTTAGGTGGAGCTGGATTTCCGGCACATATAAAGCTTTCGCCGCCACAGGGTAAAAAAATCGATACATTAATTATTAATGCTGCTGAGTGCGAGCCTTTCATCACTTCAGACTACAGAGAGATTATTGAAAATTCTTGGAATGTTTTCAATGGAATAAACATTGTAATGGAAGCACTGAAAATCAAAAACGTGCTTATCGGTATTGAGGACAATAAACCGGAAGCAATAAAAGAGATGGTGCATGTGGCATCTAAAAGTGACAAAGTCAATGTTGTAAAACTCAAGTCCCGCTATCCCCAAGGTGCGGAAAAAATGCTGATTTATGCTACTACGGGAAGAAAGGTTCCTCCGGGAAAGCTGCCTTCCGATGTTGGTGTAATAGTTATGAATGTTAACAGTATTTCATTTATTTCCGAGTATATAAAGACAGGGATGCCTCTCATTAAAAAAAGAGTTACAGTTGATGGTACTGCCGTAAATAATTCCTCAAATTTAGAAGTTCTTATAGGAACTTCGCTTTCAGATGTATTTGAATTTAATGGAGGTTTTAGAGCTCCGCCCGTAAAGATACTTATGGGTGGACCTATGATGGGAATTGCCCAATTTTCTTTTGAAACTTCGGTTCTCAAACACACAAATGCACTTTTAGCATTTGATGAAAAAGAGGCAATACTTCCTAAATCCAGTGCTTGTATAAGGTGTGGCAGGTGTGTTGAGGCGTGTCCGATGAATTTGCTGCCGCTTTATTTAAACAACAATGCATTGAAGGAAAATGTTGAAGAACTTAAGAAGTACCATGTAAATGACTGCATAGAGTGTGGAAGTTGTTCTTATCAATGTCCTGCAAAGATACATCTTGTACAGTCAATTAGGCTTGGCAAGTCACAAGTTAGACAAGCAGCTGCAAAAGGGGGTAAATAATTTGGAAAATAGACTTGTTGTGTCATCTTCCCCCCATATTAGGGAGAAGGCAAACACACAGAGAATAATGTTAGATGTTGTTATTGCATTACTTCCGGCAACAGTTGTCGGTATATACTTTTATGGACTTAAAGCGTCTTTGGTTGTATTGGTTACAGTATTATCATGTGTAGCTTCGGAATATTTGGCAAGAAGGGTTTTGAAAAAAGAATCGACCATATCTGATTTGAGTGCAGTAGTTACAGGTTTGCTACTTGCATTAAATCTTCCCCCTACAATTCCCCTATGGATGGCTGCTGTTGGTGGAGTAGTTGCAATTGTAATTGTCAAGCAGCTATTTGGCGGCTTGGGTCAAAATTTTATGAATCCGGCATTAGTTGCAAGAGTATTTTTGCTTAACGCCTTTGTAACTCAGATGACAACTTTCGTTGCGCCGGGGCCAGACGCAATATCATCTGCAACTCCGTTGTTTCAAATGAAGGAATTTGTGAAGGGAAATGAAGCAAATCTTGCAGGATATTGGGATTTGTTTGTCGGAAACATATCGGGATGTATTGGTGAGACTTCTGTGGCAGCGCTGCTTATTGGTGCGGCATATCTTTTGTTTAGAAGAGTTATAGGTTGGGAAATTCCTATCGTCTTTATAGGTAGTGTTGCTTTAGTAACATGGATTTTGGGAGGACAGACTTTACTTACGGGTGATTGGGTATACCATATACTATCAGGTGGTTTGATGATAGGAGCGTTTTTTATGGCAACTGACTACGCCACATCTCCTGTCACATTTAAAGGACGTATAATTATGGGGATTGGATGTGGAGTTCTGACTGCTGTTATAAGGCTCTACACTGGTTATCCGGAAGGGGTATCCTATGCAATATTGCTTATGAACATTTGTGTGCCACTTATTGACAGGTATACGGTTCCAAAAAGTTTTGGAGGTGAAAAAGCCGTTGCGTGATATAATTAAGCCTACAATAGTTTTGTTTTTGATATGTACACTAGTTACAATGGCACTTGCACTTACAAACTACGCAACAAAGGATGCTATTTCCGAACAGGTTAGAATTCAGGAGGAAAGTGCGAGAAGGGAAGTTTTTTCCGAGGCAGAAGATTTTGAAGAGATTGAGGACTTAGCTTCAATTATTGGTACTACTGACGAGGATAGACTTGTCAAGAAAGTCTTTAAAAGCCTAAAAGGCGGAGAAGTAATAGGAAGGGTTTACTCGGTAGAAAGTAAAGGCTATGGAGGTGTTATTTCAATAGCCGTTGGTATAGACAATACTGGTAAAACAACAGGTGTTAAGATTGTAAGTCATAGTGAGACGCCGGGACTTGGTTCAAAAACACAAGATGAGCCGTTTATTTCACAGCTAGTGGGTATTGCGCCAAAAGAAGCGTTGACGGTTGTTAAAGTCAGCAGTGGGAAGAAAGAAGCGATTGATGCTGTAAGTGGTGCAACAATATCCTCAAAAGCTGTTGTAAAAGCGGTGCAGGAAGCAATAGACCTAGACAATAAGCTTAAAGAAAAAGGGGGGGAGTATTGATGAAAACAATAAAAACCCTTACTAATGGTATCCTAAAGGAGAATCCCGTATTCAGATTAGTTCTAGGAACGTGTCCTACCCTTGCGGTAACTACCTCGGCAAAAAATGGTATTGGTATGGGACTTGCAGCTACAGTAGTTTTAGTGTGTTCAAATTTGGTAATATCATTACTTAGAAAGGTAATTCCTGACAAGGTGAGA
The DNA here is from genome assembly GCA_023421115.1 of Bacillota bacterium. Classification (GTDB taxonomy): domain Bacteria; phylum Bacillota; class Clostridia; order Acetivibrionales; family Acetivibrionaceae; genus Acetivibrio. Next base: position 73,393 of record JAEZUI010000193.1, read on the forward strand.
ATTCCTGCCTATATAACAATAATTTCGGGCTTTGTTACAATTGTACAGATGCTTCTTAAAGCATATCTTCCTGAACTAGATAAAGAGCTTGGTATATTTATACCTCTTATAGTTGTTAACTGTATTATATTAGCAAGGGCTGAAATGTTTGCAAACAAAAATAATGCAGTGTTGTCAATATTAGATGGAATTGGAATGGGAATTGGTTTTACTTTTGCATTGCTTTCAATCGGTTCTGTGAGGGAATTGCTTGGCGCAGGAACTTGGTTTGGATTTACTGTTACGAAAGACTTATTTGATCCTGCTTTAATTATGATACTTCCTCCGGGAGGCTTCTTAGTATTTGGAATAGTAATGGGACTTGTAAACAAGTTTTCATCTATGAATTTAGTGAAGACTAATAGTTGTGCATCATGCCCATTGCCCTGTGGAGCATCGGGGAAAGCTAAGGGGGATGAAAAATAATGAATAATATTATAATAATTGCAATTAGTGCTATATTGGTAAATAACATAGTGTTGGCTCAGTTTTTGGGTGTGTGTCCGTTTTTAGGAGTATCTAAGAAGCTTGATACTGCTTTTGGAATGGGTGGAGCCGTTATATTTGTTATGACAATTTCCTCCTTAATAACCAGGTCAATATATGATATATTTTTAAAACCTAATAGCCTTGAGTATTTGAATACCATTGTATTTATATTAATTATTGCATCATTGGTTCAGTTTGTTGAAATTGTCCTAAAAAAGTTTTTACCTTCGCTTTATAAGGCTTTAGGAATATATCTTCCGCTTATAACTACAAACTGTGCAGTGTTAGGAGCAGCTCTTTTGAATATAGATAAAAACTATAATGTGTTAAACTCGACTTTATATGGGTTGTTTTCTGGTGTGGGTTTTACACTTGCATTGGTATTGTTTGCAGGTGTCAGAGAAAAACTCGAATACAGTGATATTCCAGAGTCACTTAAAGGTTTGCCTATATCACTTATTGCAGCTTCTCTTGTTTCTATGGCATTTTTAGGCTTTAAGGGACTGTTTGGAATTTAGAGGGAAAGGATGTTGAAATTATGCTACAGGAGTTATTGCTTCCAACTTCTTTGATTGGTGGCTTAGGACTGATATTTGGTGTAGGTCTAGCTTTTGCTTCTAAGAAATTTGAAGTGAAAGTAGATGAACGAGTTGCAAAAGTTAGGGAAATTTTACCTGGAGCAAATTGTGGAGCGTGTGGGTTTACAGGCTGTGACGGTTTTGCCGAAGGTGTGGTAGAAGGTAAGTGTAGTATAAATGGATGCCCAGTTGGAGGAGAAAGTGTTGTTAAGGAAATAAGCAATATTTTAGGAGTAAAAGCCGAGTCAGCGGTTGCCAAAACTGCAAGGGTAATGTGTGGAGGTACTTACACTTCGTGTAAGACTAAGTTTGACTATTCCGGGATAGAGGATTGTACTGCTGCAGCAAATCTTTTCGGAGGTCCTTCGGCATGTACCTATGGCTGTGTAGGGCTTGGAAACTGCGTACGGGCATGTCCTTTTGATGCAATAGAGATGGTGGATGGGCTAGCCAGAGTAATTGAGTCTAAATGTAAGGCTTGTGAAAAGTGTGTTGCTGCATGTCCTAAAAAAATCATTGAAATGGTTCCTATATGCGATGAGTACACTGTTTCATGCAGTAGTATGGACAAAGGGGCTATAGTTAGGAAAAACTGCAATGTAGGGTGTATAGGTTGTGGAAAGTGCTCTAAGGTTTGTCCTAGCGGAGCTATTGCCGTTAAAGGAACCCTTGCGAAGATTAGTCCTGAGGCTTGTACTAATTGTGGCGAGTGTATGAAAGTATGCCCTACAAATGCAATAAACAGATATAAGTGTGGAAATTAACTTTAACGATTTAAATAAATTGAACGCACAAAAGTACTTTAGGTGATTCCCATAAAATAACTGATCAATTGCCAGTTCAAAAAATCTGATTTACGTTTTTTGCAAAGCAAAATAATATTCTTCTGTTTGGAAGTTTTTAAGCTTCCGTTATGGGTTTTATGACTTAAATATATAGATAACGTACACTAAAGTTAAATTTATATAGCACTTAAACGTTATCTAATTTAGATGAAAAACTTCTTTTAAAATTTAGTTTTAGAGTTTTTCATCTATAGTATAGGCTATTTTTTGAAATGGCCTTATCAGGAATTGTGCGTTCAATGAAGGTACTTGTGCCCAACGACAGAAGGCAATTTTTTACTTTGGATTTTTTTTACTAACAAGTATTTGATTCCTGCCATTTTTAAAGGACTTTTTTACATCGTATCCTTTCGTTGCAAGTATGTCATAGATTCTGTCGGTTTGATGAAAGTAATTATTTCCTATGTCTAGTATGGCTGTCTCGTTTAAGTTAAGTTCTGTATAAAGTTTTTCTAAAGTTGAATCAATGTTTAAGTTTTCGGCATTTATAATTTCAGTTTCATTATTCATTTTTTATCCTCCTCGTTTATATAGAAAAATGTTTAAAACATAAAAAATGGAGTAATATATATTATAGTCAAATATTTCTGTTCTCAGTCAACTAAATAAATTCAAACATTACCATATAGCGGGAATTAGTATTTGATTATAGTTTTTTATAATTGACTAGTTATTTTTTTGTAATCACCTTAAATAAGAGTTTTAGGAGCTGTCTATGAACAAATCAAATATTGTGTTGATAGGGATGCCCGGCGCTGGAAAAAGTACTGTGGGCGTGGTTCTTGCTAAAGCCATGAGAAAACCTTTTATTGATACCGATTTATTAATACAGCAAAAACATGGAATGTATCTTCAGGAAATTATAGATAAGTATGGTATTGGAAAATTCCTTGAAATGGAGGAAAAGGTTTTAGTAGAACTCAAGGTAAAAGATCATGTGATAGCGACTGGTGGAAGTGTTATTTATAGCAATTCAGCTCTTAATCATTTAAAAAAAGACAGCATACTTATTTATTTGAAGTTAAGATTTGATGAGTTGGAAGAAAGGCTTAAGGATTTCAAAAGCAGGGGAATAGCTAAGGAAAAGGACAAGACTTTAGTAGACCTTTATAACGAAAGAGTACCTTTATATGAGAAACATGCAGATACTACAATTATTTGTTCGAGCAAGAGTATTGAAGATATTGTTTTTGAGATAAAAGAAGAAGTTAATATGGATAGTAATTAGTTGCGATTTGTATTCGGATTTTTATTTCAGGTGATTCCAAAAAATAACTGGTTATTTGCCCTTTCAAAAAACTTGATTAGATGGGCTCTGTGACCTGAAAAAATATTGTATAGGTTATTTTTTGAAAGAGCCTTACAAAAATTAATTAAAAAATTTTTGTAAACATGTATATAAATTCCGAAGGAGGGGCAATAATAATATTGACCTCACAAAATACATTTTGACCCCCTTTACATGGGTTAGTCGCAACGGCTAACCTTCTTTTTTTGCCAATTTTAAATAAATTGAACAAAAACGGAGCAGAGAGATGTACGGAAGTTTTTTATTTGATATTGAACTTCGTAGAAGCTAAAGATTAATTAGGCAAAAGATACTGAAATATTTTATTTTTCAACAAAAGAGTGTTAAAAGGCTTTATATTAGAGCAAAAATGTATTACAATATAATAGTGATTATAAGCTAAGGAGAGGATTAGATGGAGAGAATTCCAAAGCAAAAAGAACCTTTAGTAACACATATTTACACTGCAGATCCTTCAGCACATGTATTTGAAGGAAAAATTTACATTTATCCATCCCATGATAGGGATATAGAAGTGGAATCAAACGACAATGGAGATCAGTACATGATGGAGGATTACCATGTTTTATCTATGGACAATTTGAATTCTCCTGTAGTTGACCATGGAGTTGCACTTCACATTAATGATGTTCCTTGGGCAAAAAAGCAAATGTGGGCGCCTGATGCAGCATTTAAGAATAATACTTATTACTTCTACTTCCCAGCAAAGGACAATGATGACATATTTAGGATTGGTGTTGCCACAAGCAAGTCTCCAGCAGGGCCTTTTATTCCCCAACCGGATTACATGAAAGGTAGTTATAGTATAGATCCAGCTGTGCTTGTAGATGACGATAACAAAGCATATATATATATTGGGGGATTATGGGGAGGACAGTTGGAAAAATGGCAAACAGGAGAATATGTTCCTGATGCTGAAGGTCCCGCACCATCAGAACCAGCATTAGGACCTGTTGTAGCTGAGTTAAGTGACGATATGCTTTCATTAAAAGAAACTCCACAGGAGATTTCCATTGTTGACGAGAATGGTAATCCTATTCTGGCTGGGGATGAGGAAAGGAGATTTTTTGAAGCTCCTTGGGTTTATAAGTACAATGGATACTATTATCTAACCTACTCAACAGGTACAAGCCATTACATTGTCTATGCAATGAGTAAAAATCCTAAAGGGCCTTTTGTATATAAGGGAAGGATTCTTGAACCTGTTATAGGCTGGACAACACATCAATCGGTTGTACAGATTGGGGACAAGTGGTATTTGTTCTATCATGATTCTTCATTATCTAACGGAGTTAATCAGAAGAGGTGTGTGAAATATACAGAGATCACTTATAATGCTGATGGAACAATAAATACAATAGAACCATACAAATAATAATTGAATTCAATATAGATAAACTCTATACTAAAAAAGTTCAAGGAGAAAAGTGCTCCCTGAACTTTTTAGTATAGGGTTTTATATCAAGTTTTCCGGGTTTAAGCATTTTAGCTCATCAATTACAAAGAGTCCGTCTTTTCTGATAAGAACATCATCAAACCATATTTCTCCACCGCCATATTCGGGTCTTTGTATTAAAACAAGATCCCAGTGAACTGCTGAATTGTTTCCATTATCACATTCATCATAGCAGCTTCCCGGAGTAAAATGTATGCTTCCCTTTATCTTTTCATCAAAAAGAGTATCTTTCATAGGGGTTTCAATATAAGGATTTACTCCAATAGCAAATTCACCTACAAACCTCGCACCTTCATCGGTATTGAATATATGATTTATTCTTTCGGTATTGTTTGAAATGGCGTTTATTATCTTACCATCCTTAAATTCTAACCGAATGTTTTCGAAGGTGATTCCTTGGTATACCGCAGGGGTATTGTAGGTGATAAAACCGTTTACAGAAGTCTTTACAGGAGCTGTAAAGACTTCACCATCGGGAATATTCATCTTGCCATCACATTTTATTGCCGGAAGACCTTTAATGGAAAAAGAAAGTTCGGTATCTTTTGCAACTATCCTGACTTTGTCGGTCTTATCCATAACTTTTACTAAATTATCCATGGCAGCAGACATCTTTTGATAGTCTAAATTGCAAACATTGAAGTAAAAGTCCTCAAAATGCTCAGTTGGCATATTTGCAAGTTGTGCCATAGAATTGTTGGGATATCTTAATATACACCATTTGGTATTTTTTACTCTAAGGTCGGAGTGGAGAGGTTTTAAGTAATGCTCCATATATATTTTCATTTTGTTTTGAAGAACTCCACTAAGTTCACTAACGTTTTCTCCGGCTCTTATTCCAATATATGCTTTCATATCCTTCATGCGAGATATTTCGTATGAAGCGGTCATTTTTATTTGTTCTTCGTCGCAGTCGCCTAATAAAACCCTAAGAAGTTCGTTGTTCTTAACAGTAAGAAAGGGAACCCCGCCAGCGTTATAAGCTTGTTTAACCAGCTCCTTTGCAAGCTCGATACAATTGCCAATACATTCTATAAGAATATTTTCACCGGGTTTAAGCTCTACCGAATAATTAATTAAGCTATTTGCTAGCTGTTCTATACGAGGATCCTTCATAGAAGTGCCTCCAATTCAATAAGTATTTTCTCAAACACGTTTAGTGCATCCTGAACAGGTTTGGGAGTATACAGGTCGACTCCGGCTTTTTTTAAAAGATCTAAAGGATAATCGGAACATCCACCCTTCAAAAACTCCTTATATCGGTCGATAGCAGGCTGGCCCTCATTTAAAATCATATCTGAAATTGCAACGGCTGATGAAAAGCCGGTTGCATACTTATAAACATAGAAACTGGTATAAAAATGGGGAATTCTTGCCCATTCCATTTTGATAGCATCGTCTACGTTTACTTCAGCTTCAAAGTATTTTTGGTTGAGTTTAAGATAAACGTCGCAAAGTGTATCCGAAGTAAGTGCCTTTCCTTCTCTTAGCATTGAGTGAGTTTGCTTTTCAAATTCTGCAAACATAACCTGACGGAAAATAGTACCTCTAAATTGTTCTAAATAATGATTTAGAAGGTAAGCTTTTTCTGCTTTGCTGCTTGTGTTTTTGAGTAAATGTTCCATAAGTAAACACTCGTTAACTGTTGATGCTACTTCAGCGACGAATATTTTATATTCCGAATATACATAGGGTTGAGTCATGTTAGTATAATAGGAGTGGAGTGCATGCCCCATCTCATGGGCAATAGTGAAAACATCATTTATTGTTCCTTGATAGTTTAGAAGAACATATGGATGGGATTTGTATGCTCCCCAGGAGTAAGCGCCGCTGGTTTTACCCTGATTTTCATAAACATCTACCCATCCCGAATTAAAAGCTTCTTTTAAGTTTCCAATATATTCTTCACCCATAGGTGCTAATCCCTGTTCAACTAATTTCAAGGCTTCTTCATAGGGGGTATTTTTCTTTGTCTCTTCAACAATAGGTACATATAAGTCATACATATGCAGGTCATCGAGTTTCAGAGCTTTCTTACGAAGCTTAAGATAGCGGTGGAGCAAGGGTAGATTTTTATTTATAGTTTCTATTAAATTATCATATACATCAGGGCTAATATTGTCTCCATCAAGAGAAGCCTCTAAAGACGAATTGTATTTTTGGGCTGTGGAATAAAATTTATTTGCTTTCATATTACCCGTCAAGGAGGAGGCTAGAGTATTTTTATATTGAGCGTAGGTATCATAAAGTGCCGTAAAAGCGTCTTTTCTGACCCTTCTGTCGGTGCTTTCAAGAAACTTTGTATATCTGCCTTTGGTTAATTCAATATCTTCACCGCTATCATCCTTAATAAACGGAAACTTTAAATCCGCATTATTGAACATAGTAAATATATCTCTTGCAGTACCTGCTATATCCGAGGACAAAGCTAAGAGTTCTTCTTCTTTTTCTGAGAGTATGTGTTCTTTTTGTCTTATGATTTCATTAAAAAACTGTCTATAAACTCTAAGTTCCTTATAGCTGCCAAGGAAACTATCGAGTTTGTCATCGGGTATGGATGTAATCTCTGGAACAATAAAGGAGATTGCAGCATAAACTTCTGTAGAAAGAGTTGAGGCTCTATCTGCAAGGGCTTGGTAGATGGAATTTCCGTTGTCTTCATCTCTTTTCATCCTTGCATACACAAATATCATGTCGTTCAATGCCATCATTTCATTGCTTAGCTTGAGGCATTGAGAAAGGTTCTCAGGGCTCTTACATAAGGTGCCCTTGTATTTAATAATCTCGTGAATAAAGTTCTTCACGGTATTTACATCATTTTCCCATTTTTCAATAGTTGGATACATGTCGCTGAGATTCCATTTGTATTTTTCCTCAATATCATCTCTTTTAGGAAGAGTATTTCCATTTTTATGTGACATTTTAGTACCTCCTTAAGATATATTTATAGTTTGCTATATTTATCAGCTTTTCCCTTGCACTTTAAAACAGGATATTTCTTAGCATTCTTTTCTATTTTATCTAATAGAGTACGGTTAAGATCAATTTTAAGATCAGTAGATAAAAGAAGAATGTACGAGAGGGTATCTGCTATTTCCTCCTTAACTTTTTCAAGATTTTCGATAGTGGAAAGATATTGATTTACTTCCTCGTCATTTTTCCACTGAAAGTGTTCCATAAGCTCTGAAGATTCAATTGCAATGGACATAGATAGATTTTTAGGGGTATGAAACTTAGACCAATCACGTTCAGATCTAAATTTTATAAGGGCTTCCACTGCTTCAGTTAAGTCTACATTATTCATACGTTCTATCCTCCATGTGTATAATACATTTCTTCATACAATTATAGCCTATGATACTATATTATCCAAGAATAAAACATATTTATCATACAATTATAATTCTTATTAAATTATCTAAAAAAAGAACAACCTGCTCTATATATTTATACAGGTTGTTATAAAAGGTTTATTAGGGGAGTTAAATACTGCATAAGGTAATTTAAAAAACATTATCTTAACAAAGAAGACTTTTATTTAGTACCAATCACTTTTAAAGTATTATAAAGTATAACAGCAGCTTCCGCTCTAGTTGCATAATCCTTAGGAGCAATAATGTTTCTGCTCTTACCGTTGATGATTTTTTCACCGTGTAATAGAGCCATACTTATTAAAGCATAATTTGATATAGTGTTTCTGTCTGAATACTTGTCAAGTATGCTTAAATCATAATCAGGCAAAGGATTGCCTGATATTTTCAAGGCCCTAGCCAGAATAACAGCCATATCCTCCCTTTTTATAGGTTCATTGGGATAAAACAAATTATTTCCTATACCTGAGACTACACCTAAATTCTTGGCAATTATAACATTTTTATAAAACCAATGTTCAGGCCTTACATCTTCGAAAGTACCCACTGGAGATTTATTGAACTGCAAACTAATAACCACAAGGTTTATAAACTCTGCTCGAGTAATTTTGTCGTTAGGTGCAAAAATATTCGGATTTGTTGACTTCCCTTTAATTACATCTCTTCCGGAGAGATTTTCAATAGCTGTTTTTGCCCATTGTACAGAATTTAAATCTGCAAAAGTTTTAGGGAAATTTGTAAGGGCAATTGTGGTGTTGGTGTAATGTGTATATAAGGAACCATTAAAGGCCTTTACTTTGTAATGATATTCTTTCCCGGCATCAAGGTTATTGTCTGTATATTTTATTACGTTTGAACCGGCTCTTGCGATTTCTACAAAGTTACTTTCGCCCGATTTCCTTTCGATAATAAAGCCTTGTTCGCCTGAGGAGTTATCCGTCCATTCAAGGCTTATTGCAGAAGATGAAATGACTTTTGATGATAGATCAGATGGAGCTGACAGGGTTTTAATAAATATTTCACATTCCTCACTTTCAGAGCTTATATAATTAGCTGAGTTGTAAGATACTACTCTGAATGTGTATAAAACATCGGGTTTAAGTTTATCAACCATATAATTGGTTGTGTTAGATCTTACACTACCGATTTCTTTCCAAGTTTTGTTAAGTTCGGACTTTTGTTCGATTTTAAAACTTGTTTCATCATTAGAATTGTCCTTCCAGGTTAAATTAATTTTTGTTTCTGAAAGGATTGTAGCCGTTAGGTTTGTTGGGGCTGAAATTATGAGCCCTTCAACTATAACTTCCTTACTGTAATCGGAAGTGTATTTTCCTTTTACAGATTTTAGTCTATAGGTATAACTTGTTCCGGACTTTAGCGAAAAATCATACCAGGTGTTTCCGTCATCGGAGGATGGCCTATCAATAACAACAAACGGGCCATTGCCGATTTTTCGCTCAATAATAAAGTGTTCTGCTCCATAGGATTTCTTAAGCCAGGTCAACTTTATCGTATTAGTAGAACTCCATGCAGCCTTAAGATCTTGAGGAGCAATCAATTTGGTATGAGCTGGCACACCGGTTTCTGTATTGGGATACGGTTTAGAATATATATTTTCCTTGATAACCGTCTTAATTCTGTAAAGGTATAGATGGTTGTCAGTAAGACGAGTGTCATTATAGCTTGTGAATCCTGGAGGAAGAGTAGCTATAATCTCCCAACTACCGTTGGTGCCTTGTTTCCTTTCTATGGCAGTACTATAGTTTGCTGAGTCTGCATATAACCAGTTAAGTTTGATTTCGTTCGAGGATACTTCAGAAGCTGTCAATGAATCTGGAGGTTCTGTTAACAAAGAAGTTGAGATTGAAAGCTCATTTGTATATGATTCAGCATTTCCGTAGGGGTTATAAGGTATTACTCTGTAAGTATAGGTGTTTTCTATTGAAAGCGTTGGGTCGGTATAAGTAGTAACGTTTGCGGGCACTTCTGCTATTTTAGTGAAATTTATCGAGTTGGTTTTTCTTTCTATTATAAATCCAAGTTCGTTAACTGATTTATCTTCCCAATTAAGTGTAACTTTTGAATGACTTTGTATATCTGCTTTTAGCAAATAAGAAGGAAGGGGAGGGCCAGTGTAAATGTAGTACTCAGAACTTGATGCAGAAATATTCTTGGAATTATAAGCTGAAATTCTGTAATAATACTTGGTATCAAGTTTGATATCATAACTATCGGAATAAGATGAAATATTACTATCAAGTATTGATAACACAGAGTAGTTTTTGCTGGAAGATTCCTTTCGCTCTACCCTTAATTTATAGTCATTTCCTACAGGGTTAGTCCAGCTTAAGTCAATTCTCCTAGAACTGACAGGAACACATTTTAAATCAGAGGGAGAAAAAAGTCTTGTAACTGGATTTGATATATTGCTGTAGCCTTTGTAAATATCTGAATTTATACACAATCGATACCTAAAGGTGCCATCGCCTGAAAGGGGGTCGATTAAGTACGATCTTTTTTTATCAAGGTCGTCTGAAACGGTTTGCCAGGGTCCCCAGGAATCGTCTAAATATACTGAACGTTCCAATACAAACATTTCAATATCGGTATTTAGATCCCACGAAATTTTAGCGTTTTTATTATCTAAATTAGCATTGATAGAAGGTATCTTTATCGGAGTAATAGTTACAGCAGGAGAATAGGGTGAGGTATGACCTCTGCCATCACTTGACATTAGCATATAGCTTACTTTTTTATTTGCTTCAAGAAACGGATCTATGAAAGTGATTGAAGTTCCGTCATTAGCTAAATTAGCTATTACACCTTCATCAAGCTTTAAAATGGAAGTGTTACGTACAGCTTTAGAATTGTTAATCCAAGTCAAAGTGACGGATTTTTTATTTAAATCCACATAGTATGTTGCTATAGAGGCTGGATTCATCTTTGTTGTTGTGGCACTCTTATTTACTGTTTGTATAACCTTTCCATCTGAGTTTACTGCTGTAACGGTATAGTTATATGTAGTCTCAGGTAACAGGTCGGTATCAGAATAACTTAAGAAGTCTCTTTCGGTATTGACATTAACGATTTTTAAAACAGTATCGTCTCTTGAAACTTTATAATAGACGGAATTTGCTACAGAAGTCCAGTTTAAGTTTATCTGAGTGTCAGAATTAGCAATTGCGTTATCGGAATTGAGAACAAATGCAGCTTTTACTGAAATACCGGCAGCAATTAAGCAAGTCAATGCTACCGATATTACCAGAAAAAGTTTTAGAAAATTATATTTAAAAGTGTAGATAAACATGATCATCCCTCGCTAGTATAGATTTAATTAGGTCATTTCAAAAAATAAAGTAAATGATACAATATATTTTTTGAAACGCTCTATACCATTTTTATCGAAAGATTTGATCTAAAAGTTAATAAAGATTCATTACCATTTAAACATTATTTGTTTTTAATGTATTCGTCTATTGCTTTTGCAGCCTTTTTGCCGGCTCCCATCGCAAGAATAACGGTTGCAGCACCGGTTACTGCATCTCCACCAGCAAAGACACCTATTTTACTGGTCGCCCCAGTTTCCTCATTCGCGATTATTCCGCCCCATTTCTCGGTGTCAAGACCAGAAGTTGCTGACGTTATTAAGGGGTTTGGACTTTGGCCTATAGCAACTACAACTGTATCAACTTCGATAACATGCTCAGAACCTTTTTTAGGTACTGGTTTTCTTCTGCCCGAGGCATCAGGTTCACCGAGTTCCATTTCAATACATTCCATTCCTTTGACCCAGCCATCATCAGTACCGATAATTTTTATAGGATTGGTGAGTAGCTTAAAAATTATACCTTCTTCTTTTGCGTGATGGACTTCTTCCAATCTCGCAGGCATTTCCGATTCGGAACGTCTGTATATGATGTATACCTCTTCAGACCCAAGTCTCTTTGCACTTCTTGCAGCATCCATGGCAACATTACCTCCGCCAACAACAGCCACCGATTTTCCCACCTTGACAGGTGTATCACAATCAGGAAATTTGTATGCTTTCATAAGATTTATCCTTGTAAGGAATTCGTTTGCTGAGTATACACCATTAAGGTTTTCGCCTTCTATACCCATAAAACTAGGAAGCCCTGCACCCGAGCCAATGAATATAGCTTCGTATCCTTCGCTCATAAGTTCATCGAGTGCGTATACCTTGCCTATAACCATATTGGTTTTTATTTCCACTCCGAGTTTTTTAACCGTGTCAATCTCTTTTTGCACTAGATCTTTTGGAAGCCTAAATTCGGGTATTCCATACATCAGTACGCCTCCGGGTGTGTGAAAGGCTTCGAAGATAGTAACGTCATAACCCATTTTTGCGAGGTCACCTGCACAGCTGATACCTGCAGGGCCAGAACCTATGATAGCCACCTTTTTATTCAATTTTTCTGTTTTAATTTCCTTTTGTTTTGCATTTTTCATATACCAATCGGCTACAAATCTTTCAAGTCTGCCAATGCCTACCGATTCACCCTTTTTCGCTCTTACACACAATTGCTCGCACTGATTTTCCTGCGGACACACTCTGCCGCAAATAGCAGGAAGACTGTTGGTTTCTCTGATTTTCTCATAAGCTTCTTCAAACTTACCTTCAGCCACAAGTTCTATAAACTCAGGTATCTGAACATTGACTGGACATCCTTCTACACAAGGCTTATGCTTACATTGAAGACACCTTTGGGCTTCTTCCTTTGCCATGTCTTCATTATAGCCTAGTGCTACTTCAAGAAAATTCTTATTTCTTACATTTGGGTCCTGCTCCGGCATGTATACTTTTTTGGGGGACATATTAGGCATTATCAACACCTCCCAATCTACATTTGTGTTTTTCAAGGGAGCTCTGTTCTTCCTTCTTGTACATGAGCTGCCTTCTCATAGCTTCATCGAAGTCAACTTCATGACCATCAAAGTCTGGACCGTCCACACAGGCAAATTTTGTTTTGCCGCCTATTGTTACACGGCACCCCCCGCACATTCCTGTACCATCAATCATTACGGGATTCATACTAACTATTGTCTTTATACCGTATTGTTTTGTAAGGTTGCTTACAACCTTCATCATAATAAGAGGACCTATAGCAATTACTAAATCATATTTGTTTCCTTCTTCTATAAGCTTTTTTAATACATCGGTTACAAAACCCTTATTTCCGTTTGAACCGTCATCGGTTGTTATAAATACTCTATTGCTTACGGACTCTAACTCTTTTTCTAAAATAATAAGGTCTTTGTTTCTAAATCCTGCTATAGAGTCAACATCAGCTCCTAAACTGTGAAGTTTTTTAGCTTGTGGAAATGCAATTGCCGTACCTAATCCACCGCCAATAACAGCAGCTTTTTTCACACCTTCAAGGTGTGATGCAACTCCTAAGGGTCCAACAAAGTCAAGTATAGTATCCCCTTTATCTAAACTGCCTAAGATTTTAGTGGTTTTACCAACTTCCTGAAAGATTATTGTAATGGTACCCTTCTCTCTATCATAATCTGCTATAGTTAACGGTATTCGTTCACCGTCATCGTTTACTCTTAAAATTATAAACTGACCTGGTTCTGCCTTTCTTGCTACTAGGGGAGCCTCTACTTCCAATAGTTTAACAGAAGAATTCAAGGTTTGCTTCCTAATTATTTTGAACATTTTAAAACCTCCTCGTAAGAAAAAACTAAATTTAATCAGGCGGTTTTAAAAAATAATCTATTCATTATTGTTGGGAAAACCCCATTAAGTCAGATTTTTTAAAATCACAATTGAACAGTTATTTTTTATAAATTACCTTATTTCATTCTATCACTTTTTTTTATATTATTTAAGTGTCGTTTATATGAAATAAAAGGAAATTTTTTTATTAATTAAATTAACTGTCCCCAATTATATTCATTATACATTATATGTACATCAATACTATATGTACAAAAATGAATGTAAAATTTGTTGGACCTTGCATAAAAACAATATAACAATAAATGTAAAATTACAAACAAACCTAAAGAAAGCCTGAAATCAATGGGTTACAAAATATGCAAGTATTGAGGTGTGCACTTGCACCGAGATAAAATAGAATTATTTTGAATTACCTCTTGCAATTTTAAGGGGTATTTGATATAATTTCATTGATTTGATATCTTGCAATATTCTAAATGAGTTTCGGTAGGATAAACTCCTCCGAATCGGAACATTTGCTTTGCAAGTCCCTTAAAGAATTCCCCAAATTTTTATTTTGGGGTATACAACGTAGTATGCCGTATAAGACATGCAATGTATGCTGTTTAATTAAATAGTTTTTTTCTTAAGAGTCTGGGAAGACTTGTGTTTAAATTAGTTGGTTTTCTAGAAACTATGCAATTTTGGTTTCTAAAAAACTCATTAACTTTTTTTGCAATAGGTTTAGATATACTTTTAAAGTATTGTAAAAAATGTTCCTTAAGTGTAAAAGCTTAAAAGCTTCTACAGTGAGTTTTTTGTTAACAATATTGAATAGTTATTTTTGAAACACCATAATACTTATAAACGGAAATCTTTTACAGCAAGTAGTGCTCGTGAGTATTTGGTTGTATTTGACAATATTTCAATGTATTTGCGAACAATATTAAAAGTAATTTGCCTAAAAAGCAATTGCCCATATATATTATTTTTTAGGAGGGTTTTTAAATGAAAATACTAGCTGGTGTTATGGAAAGAGTTATAAAAAGAAATCCTAACGAGCCGGAATTTCACCAAGCAGTTAGGGAAGTATTGGAATCATTAGAGCCGGTTGCTGAAAAGCATCCTGAATGGGTTAAGGGCGGAGTATTTGAGAGAATAGTTGAGCCTGAAAGACAAATCATTTTTAGAGTACCATGGGTTGATGACAATGGTGTAGTTCATGTAAATAGAGGATTCAGAGTGCAGTTTAACAGTGCTATCGGACCTTACAAAGGTGGTATTAGATTCCATCCGTCAGTATATGTTGGAATAATCAAGTTCTTAGGTTTTGAGCAAATATTGAAAAATTCATTAACTGGATTGCCTATGGGTGGAGGTAAAGGTGGAAGTGACTTTGACCCTAAAGGAAAATCAGACGGGGAAATTATGAGATTCTGCCAAAGCTTTATGTTTGAATTGGCTAAGCACATTGGGGAAAACACTGACGTACCTGCTGGAGATATAGGTGTTGGCGGCCGTGAAATAGGTTATATGTTTGGAATGTACAAGAAAATTAAGAATGACTTCACAGGAGTATTGACAGGTAAAGGATTAAACTGGGGCGGAAGTCTTGCAAGAACAGAAGCTACAGGTTACGGGCTCTGTTACTTCATGGATGAGGCTATGACACAAATTAAAGGTAAATCCTTCAAAGGAGCAACAGTTGTTATTTCCGGTTCAGGAAACGTTGCCATTTATGCAACTCAGAAGGCTCATCAATTAGGGGGTAAAGTTGTTGCGTTAAGTGATTCTAATGGATATATATATGATCCAGATGGAATCAAACTTGATACTGTACAACAGATCAAAGAAGTTGAAAGAAAGAGAATTAGTGAGTATGTTAAATATCATCCAAATGCAAAATACACTGAAGGATGTTCAGGCATATGGACAATTAAGTGTGATATAGCACTTCCATGTGCGACACAAAATGAGCTTGATGAAGCAGGAGCCAAAGCTCTTGTTGCTAACGGATGTTTTGCAGTAGGAGAAGGTGCTAACATGCCATCAACTCCCGAAGCAATAGAGGTGTTTTTAAACAGTGGAATAGTATTTGGACCTGCTAAAGCTGCAAATGCCGGTGGTGTTGCTACTTCAGGTCTTGAAATGTCACAGAACAGTATGAGGTATTCATGGACATTTGAAGAGGTTGATGCAAAACTTAAAGACATCATGGTTAATATCTATAAGAATGCAAGCAAGGCTGCTAAAGAATACGGTCAGGAAAATAACCTTGTTGTAGGTGCAAATATAGCAGGATTCTTAAAAGTTGCTGATTCAATGTATGCTCAAGGTGTTGCATACTAATTTTAATTGTTTATAATAAAGGCGTGGCTTATCAGACTAAGCCGCGTCTTTTTAGATTTGTCCAAAGAATTTTTCGACTCAATTAAAGGGCGTTAGCCCACCTGTTAATAAGAATATTGCAGCATGAAGTAAGGTGAAAAATAACGGAATTTGAGATTGACAAAGGGGCACACATAGTCTATAATTTAATTCCGTTGATATATTTATGTGCCCATAGCTCAGCAGGATAGAGCGTCGGTTTCCTAAACCGCAGGCCGGAGGTTCGAATCCTCTTGGGCACACCAATTGGGAGTCGTTAGCCGTTTGGGTTAGCGGCTTTTATACTATCTGTTACTGGTAATAAATTTTACACACAATGGGTTTGACAATAGCATTAATTTTCGTTATAATTTACTAGCAATAATGCTTTATAGGAGATTACTAATTGGAACAAGGTTGTCTTTTTATGAAAGAGGCTTTGAAGGAAGCTAAAAGGGCTTATAAGAAAGATGAGACTCCGGTTGGGGCAGTTATAGTAAAAGATGGCACTATAATAGCAAGGGCGCACAATGAAAAAGAATTGAAGAGTGATCCTACTCTTCATGCCGAGATCTCTGCTATAAGGAAAGCTTGTAAGAAGCTTGGTGATTGGAGACTTAACGATTGTGATTTGTATGTTACATTAGAACCTTGTGCTATGTGTGCAGGTGCAATTATTCAGGCAAGGGTTGGTAGACTGTTTATTGGTACTCCAGATCCTAAAGCTGGTGCAGTTGGATCTGTTGTCGACCTTTTAGGGGTACAAGAGTTTAACCATAGGGTAGAAGTTTCCTTTGGGTTGCTTGAGGAAGAGTGTTCGGTGATTCTAAAAGATTTTTTTAGGGAACTTAGGAAAAGAAAAAACAATTAAATTATTCATGGAGAAGTATCGAAGTGGTCATAACGAGAACGACTCGAAATCGTTTTGTCGGTGTTGAGCCGGCACGTGGGTTCGAATCCCACCTTCTCCGCCACAATTTATCCTAAAACCCTTGAATTTCAAGGGTTTTCGGCATTTTATAGACTTCAATTAGTTTCCTTACACCCGCCACATTTATTGCTCTTCTTAAATGCACCCAGAAATAAATAAACGTTTGACTTTTGAGAATAAGTAGATCATAATATACATGAAAATCTATAAGTTTATTAGTATGTACAAACCTAAACTTTGCCACCGGGTAAAGTTTTTAAGGTGTTCTGAAGCATTCCGTTAGGTCTTAGAAGGAGTGTTTTTAGGGCACTTTTTATTATGAAGGGAGAAGTTATTTAAGTGGAAAAGGCTATTTTAAAAAAATTTGTAAAATATGTTAGCTTTAATATTATAGGAATGATAGGGCTTTCGTGCTACATTTTAGCAGATACATTTTTTGTAGCTAAAGTACTAGGAGCTTCTGGTATTGCTGCACTTAATTTTTCTATTTCGGTGTATAGTTTGTTGCATGGCGTTGGAATAATGATTGCTATTGGTGGGGCAACAAGATATAGTATATTAAAATCACAAAGCAGTGATAAAAAAGCTAATATAGTCTTTTCTACATGTATGAAACTGGGTGTAATTATAGGTTTTATTTTTGCAATAATAGGTATATTTGGGTCAAGAACCTTAGCTTCAATTTTAGGCGCTGATGTATCTACATTACCACTTACAAAAACATACTTGACGACAATACTATGCTTTGCACCAATTTTTATTATAAATAACATTATGTTAGCTTTTGTGCGTAACGATAATAATCCAAATTTATCTATGGTTGCAATGTTGGTAGGCAGTTTTTCTAACATTATTTTAGATTATATATTTATGTTTCCGCTTAAGATGGGAATGTTCGGTGCCGCTTTTGCAACGTGTCTTGCACCAATTATAAGCACAGGTATACTGTTAACGCATTTTTTAAAAAAGAAAAACAATTTTAAGTATATTCACAACAAAATTACTTTAACCTATACTTGGGATATAATCAGTTTGGGCATTTCTGCCTTTATAAATGAGGTTTCTTCTGCAGTTGTTCTTATAACTTTTAATCTGGTGATTTTAAAGCTTAAAGGTAATTTAGGTGTTGCTGCATATGGAATTATTGCCAATATAGCACTAGTGGGTGTTTCAATATTTACCGGGATTGCACAAGGTATACAGCCTCTTGTAAGTAAAGGTTATGGACTGGGAAATTATGAGGTATTAAGAAGAGTACTAAAATATGCATTGATAACCTCACTTTCGATAGCGTTAATTATATACTTAGGCATATTTTTTAATGTCGACAGTGTTATTGGGATTTTTAACAACGAACATAATTTGGAAATAGCCCAGATTGCAAAAATAGGATTTAGGATTT
The DNA here is from genome assembly GCA_023421115.1 of Bacillota bacterium. Lineage (GTDB taxonomy): Bacteria > Bacillota > Clostridia > Acetivibrionales > Acetivibrionaceae > Acetivibrio. The sequence goes on from JAEZUI010000193.1 coordinate 91,863, forward strand.
ATTTTATAGGATTTTTGTTCGTAGGTATTAATATAATTTCGGCTATGTATTTAACTGCTACAGAACTTGCAAAGGATGCGTTTACCATTTCTGTCTTACGAGGATGTGTTATTATTGTTCCTTTAATTCTTTTGTTGAGTAAAATATGGAATATGACAGGGGTATGGTTTGCTTTTGTATTGACAGAATGTATTGTGACTATAATAGCAGTTTTTATAATAAACTTAAGAAAGACTCAATTAACAGGATAAATAGAGGCTCGATAAATTATTATAGAGTGAAAAACGGACTGTTTAGCCAAAGGTTTATGGTTTTAAATTTAGTATTATACAATTTATGATATACTTAACTTATAAGAGTTAGTAACAAAAAAAAGTGGTGTCCGAATTTTACATTGGGGGGAAAGGGATATGTTTAAAAAGGTATTGTATACATTAGTTATATTTAATTTGATTTTTATGATGTCATTAGCAACTAATACTTATGTATCAGCGGAAGAACCCAATAAGGCATATTTATTTGTTCACTTTACAGGGGAGAGCGCAAATGGGGAGCAGACATATTTTTCCGTTAGTAAAGACGGTTTGCATTGGACGGATTTAAATAATTCAGCCCCAGTACTTATTTCTGATGTTGGAGAAAAAGGTGTCAGAGACCAAGCGGTTATTCGTTCTTTTGATGGCAGCAAATACTGGATAATTGCAACAGATTTGAGAATTGCCAGCGGAAAAGGATGGAGTGCGGCACAGTACAATGGGAGTACATCCATTGTTATATGGGAATCAAAGGATTTGATAAACTGGTCCTCGCCAAGATTGGCATATGTAGCCGATAATATCCCGTCAGCAGGCTGTGTATGGGCACCGGAAGCAATTTATGACGAAGCCTCGGGAAATTATGTTGTGTACTGGGCGACCACTTCATCACTAAATGGAATTAATAAGGCGAGAATTTATTATTGTACAACAAAGGATTTTATCTCGTTTTCTGAAGCTAAGTTATATATTGATCGTCCCGGTAATCAGGGTATTATTGATACCCAAATATTAAAAGTTGACGGAAAATATAAGTATATAAGAGCATCTAGAGACGGACAGATTACCCATGAAGGTAGTAATTCTATTTTAGGAACTTGGACAAATATCGGAAACATTTCGCATTTAGGATATACGGAAGCTCAAGTGGAGGGGCCAATTCTATATAAATTCAACAACGAAAATCAGTGGGGCCTAATGGTTGATCAATATGCAGCAGGTAAGGGGTATCTTCCATTGGTATCGAAGGATTTAACTGCTACTACTAATTATAGAGTGCTCAATTCTGAGGAATATTTCCTAGGTGCAAATAAGAAAAGGCATGGAAGTATTATTAATATTACCGAGAAGCAGTACAATGCCCTTGTCTCTAAATGGCCAAGTGAGGCAAGCAGCAGAATACAGTCCTATAATTATCCCGACAGATATGTAAGGCATATTAATTTGGATGTAAGAATTGATGTTGATATTTCTCCGTTCGCAGACTCAATGTGGAAAATTGTTCCCGGCCTTGCTAATCCCTCGGGATACATATCATTTGAATCAGTAAACTATCCCGGTTATTATTTGAGAAACAATAACTTTGATTTTGAACTCGCAAAAGATGACGGAACAAATTCATTTAAACAGGATGCGACGTTCAAAAAAGTGCCGGGGCTAAAGGATTCCTTATGGTCATCCTTTGAGTCCTATAATAATCCTAATAGATATATAAGGCACTATGGCTATTCATTAAAGCTTGAAGAAGTTTCAACAGATATTGAGAAACAGGATGCGACATTTAAAGTAATTGAGGATGGTTTTGCTGTTAGTACTCCAAAGCCATCACAAATAGCGACACCAACACCGACACCTGTGCAACCAGTTTTATATGGCGATTTAAATGGTGACGGAAATACAAACTCTATAGATTTTGCATTGTTGAGGAGTTACCTTTTAGGGATTACTAAAGAGTTTCCATCTTCTAAGGGGCTTGTGGCAGCAGATGTTAATGCAGATACAAAAGTTGATTCTATAGATTTTGCTTTGCTTAGACAGTTTTTACTCGGGATTATAAATGATTTTCCTGCGGGTAATAAGTAAATTTATATTGAATGGTTTTAGAAAACATAATTAAGGTCTAATGAAAAACGCGATGAGATTTAAATTTGAATCCCATCGCGTTTTTATTTCTTTCAAAGAGATTAAAAAACATATAAGAGCGTAATGCTCTCAACTTTTATCCTCATACAAGTAACTGTCAAAAAATCGCCAATGCTGTCCCTGAAAGTAAATTCATAACTGCTGTTATTACTATAAATGCTACTATCAAATAGCGCAAAATATAGCACTCTCCCTCCAAGAAACATATATTGTTATTTACTTCAAATCATATTATAATACTTTATTTGGTAAAATTCAAGGGGATTGTTTTTACATAAAGGTAGTTTTTTAACAAAGTAATGAAGAAATATAAAAGTATCTCCGATAGTCATAAAAAAGATTCTTGAGATATGGCTGGAAAACTTTAGAACAGAGTGTTGATATCAAATTAAGCTACCATATCATATTCATAAGTAAGTATGTTCAGTTTGCTTCAATATTTGCTCCAATTTGTTGAAATCTTCATTATTCATTACTATTCTTGCCAAAATAATAATATTAAAATTTTCCAACCAATTCATTAGCAGGAACAAACTTACCAAACATCAATTATGGTTTTTGATTATACACAAAAATTATAATAAATCCAAATATTGAAAATTAATATGTCATTTGCTATAATCAATATTGGAATTAGAAAAATAGAAAGGATATATTTTTGTTTTTTATAGGGGTTTAATATTTATTCCAATTCAGAAAAATTAACTCACAAATAAAATGAATATAAAAGTGGCTACTTAGCCACAACAAGGAGGAGTAAAATGACAAGTTTAAGAAAAGGTGTCATGTTATTTGCTGTGTCCATGACACTTTTATTGCTAAACATGACTGCTAATGCAGCGACGTACAAATATGATGATTTAGGTAGAGTGATTGAAGTTACGTATGATTCCGGTCAGAAAATCCAATATACATATGATGCAGGTGGTAACATACTTTCAGCTCAAGATATTTCATTAATTAAGCTAAATCCAATTGGAAACAAGTCAGTTTCAGCAGGCGAAGAACTTAAGTTTACACTTAGTGGAGTTGGGCAGGAAGGAAGTATTATTACCTACTCAGCCTCCAATTTGCCTGAAGGAGCAAGCATTTCTTCCCAAACGGGCGTATTTAGATGGACTCCATCAGCTGGACAAGCAGGTGTATACTCGAAAGTTATTTTCAGAGTAACAGATGGTACCAATATTTCTAAGCAAGAGATAACCATTACAGTTGTAAGTAAAGTTTTTAAAGGTGATATGGATGGTAGTGGTGTATTCAACTCAATTGACTTTGCTTATTTGAGAATGTATCTAATTGGTACAAAAAAAGATTTCACAACACAACAACTTGAAGCAGCTGATGTTGATAATAATGGAGATGTCAATTCAATTGATTTTGCGATTATGAGACAAGTAATACTTGGAATTAAGTCGGGTTTTTAATTTAAAGAATCAAGCTTGAAGCGAATTGTTCAAGTGAAATTATAAGAATTACATAGAAAAATTAATTCATATTGGGGGTTAAAAAAGTGAGATTAAAATATAGAATTTTAGTGGCATATGTCCTGGTCTTTTTATTGTTACTCAGCCAACCATTACCAAGTTTTGCAACAGATAAAAATACAGCTGGAAAACAAACAGTAGAAGAGGTAACAACGTCATCAAGTGTTGAGTATACCTCTCCAACACCTTCGCCGACAGATGAAGAAGTTGGGGAAACGACCAGAAATACAATTTCCGTTACAGCAACTCAAACAGATTCTTTAGGTCAGGAGCTCATCGCTCATTATGAGTTTGAAGGGAATGCTACTGATATATCTGGTAATGGACACGATGGGACTGTATATGGTTCTCAATGGGTGGACGGTATAAAAGGCAAAGCAGTAAGTATTGGGAATAATACTACAGATAGGATTTCAATTCCTTATGCTGTAATAGATGGAGCAACAGATTTTTCGTTTTCAACAGTCGCACAAATTGAAACTGTAAACACACAACAAATAACCAATGATCCCTTCAATAGCCTCATAAGCGGTGCTAGAAACGGCCAGGATAATGCTTTGGCCATATATTTTGCAGAAAAGAAATACACTGATGGAAGTTTTGGACCATATCAATTGGGTGTGAGTATTGATGGAACTTTATATAAATTTCAATCTCTTGGCAGTTCATTGTGTGATGGAAAATATCATCACATAGTAATTCTGAGGGAAGATAGTATGTTGAAGCTATTTATAGACGGAAAACAGATTGGAAGCTCTGTTCAAGCTGTAAAAACTGTCATTGATATTGATGATGGAGGTTTTATAATTGGACAGGAGCAGGATTCTGTTGGTGGATCATTTGAAAAGGAACAAAGCTGGGGAGGAAAAATTGACCAGCTACTGGTGTATCGTAGAGCTTTAAATGATGAAGAAGTACTAAGGCTTTACAATGATTATTTTGATATATCACCAACACCAGAAGCTACAGTTTCAGTTACTCTGACAGCTTCATCAACACCGGAAGCTACAGTTGCACCTACTGTTTCAACAACTACTCCAGTTATCAAAAACTTAGCTGTTAATAAAAGTTCTAAAGCATCCTCGAGATATTATACATCATCAGATTATGAAGCACCTAGCGGAAACGATGGAAAAAAATCTACTTTATGGGCGTCCAATAGTGGAGATCTTAGTCCATGGTGGCAGGTTGATTTGGGTACTACTTGCAGAATTTTATCTCTGGAAATGCTTGCACGACAAGATGCTGACCAACCAGAATCAAGAAACTACTTTGAAGTTATAGCATCTAACGATAGCACCTTTAATCAATATGATATTTTAGCTAGTGCAGGTGAGATTGGATGTCCAGCTTATGGGAAGTGGTCCCAGCAGATTGATAATGAAAATGTGTATAGATTTGTTAGAGTTAGAAGAACTAATAATGCTGGTCATCTGACCTTCGCTGAATTTGAAGTCTGGGGTTATGAAGTTGCAGTTGATCAAACAGTACCTGCAACCACTACGTTTAATATCTCTGCTATACCTGTTGCTGGAGCAAATTATATACAACTAAAATGGGACAGTCTTGGTAAAGGGTATACCTATACAGTTTATGCAAAAGGGCAGGATGAAAAAGATTTTCAAAGTATTCCTACAGAGACTAATGTAAATGTATTAAACATTTACCCGAATAAAGGTGATAATCTAAAAACATGGATGGAAACAGATAAATTCGGAAAAGATTTGATTACTGTTGAAAAAGTAAATATAGTTGACTTCAATAACAACCCAGTATCATATATGAAAGATTCAAACGGTAATTGGAAATATAATGTTATTTACTTTGGAGCATATGATTCCAATAATAATTACGATATATCCTCAGCAGCAAAAGAACTTGTGGAAGAATATATCAAAAATGGATACGGTGTTTTGTTTGGACATGATACAATGCTAGGTTTGCTTAATCATCCAAATTTCAATAGTCTTTCAAGCTATGTAAATATGAGTCTTACTTCTAGTGTATCATATGGGAATACGACAATAAATGTTTCGAAAGAAGGACTTCTTACTAATTATCCATGGCAGGTAGGAGGGAATGGAACACTGCTTAGGGTTCCTAATAGTCATAGCTCTGGTCAGTTTGCAATGGGTGATATCTGGATGAAATATACCTCCAATAGTTATTCGGGTTCAGGTGAAGTTTCAAGTTTGAATAATAAAACGGGAACTACAAATTTCTATCTTACAACCTGGAATAACTGTGCAATGATTCAGACAGGGCATTCAAATGGTTCTGCAACAGATGACGAGAAAAAACTATTGGCTAATACACTGTTTTATCTGGCACAATTAACAAAAAATAACTCCTCTAACGACCACAAATCTCAGGATTTTGCAGTTCCAGATAGTGTGAGTATAAGTAGTGCATCAAATGATAGTAAGAGCTTGACAGCTACATATTCACAACCTAAAGATAATGGAACAATGTATGAATACTATGTAAAAGCTTCTAAAGATACTGAAGCAGGAGAAATAACTTCTAACACCATCTCCGCAGTAAATGCTTCTGGAATTGCTGGGTATTCATATGTTATAGATAATAAACAAGATACTGAACCGGAAAATAAAGTTAATACCACAAATTTATCAGTATCAGCACCTTTATCGGCTTTAGATCTAACACAACCAATTTATATTCATATAAAAGCAATAGACTATGCAGGTAATTGTTCAAAAACTATTCATTATAAATATGAGTATAAGGATAAAATAAGTCTTGATCAAGACGCTATAACTATGAAAGCAGGAGTTGTAAAACAGTTAAATGCTGAAGTAATAAGCTATTCATATACAAATGCAGATGTTAAGTGGATATCAAGTGATGAAACTATAGCTAAAGTAGATTCAAAAGGAAATGTAACAGCAGTAGGAATAGGAAAAGCAAAAATAACAGCACAGATAAATGGGACAGATGCATTGGCTTGCTGTGATGTAAATATAAAAAACATATCCTTAGATAAAACATCAATAAACATTCAACAGGGAGAATCTCTGCAATTAACGGCAACAGGATCAGAAAAAGTGATTTGGAATTCAAGTAATGAAAAGGTGGCAGAGATAGATGCAAACGGAAAAGTAACAGCTAAAAGTGCTGGAAAAGCAGTAATAACTGCACAGATAGATGGGACGGATATATCGGCTACTTGTGAAGTTACTGTGCCAGATCTTATAAAACCATCAGTACCTTTGAATATTGTAGTTAGTGCAATGACTGCAAAAACTGCGACCATTTCATGGGATGCTTCATCTGACAATGTAGGTGTTGCAGGTTATGAAATATTAAGGGACGGGGTTGTGTTAGGTCAAACAGACAAAATAAGCTATACGGATACTGGTCTTACATCGGGTATAAAATACTCATATACTGTACTGGCATATGATGCGGCTGGCAACAAATCGGAAATTAGCAGCCCTCTAGTGGTCGTGCCGTTAGAGCCTAAAATAACTGGAGTAAGCCCCACAAATGGGACAACAATAGGGGGAACTGGTAGTACAGATTTAACAGTATATTTTGACAACAATAAAAATATGGAAGGGTCCAGAGCAGAAGTTGAATATTCTACTGATGGAACCAGTTGGACAAAGTTCTCGCAGGTTGCAAATGGTCCACATAACAATGGGACAAGCAACTATTTTAAATGCAGTTGCGATTTGACAAATATTACTAGCGGAAACTATAAGGTCAAGTTTACCGTTTATGACGCTTCAGATGTAAAAGGAATATTTGAAGTAAATTACGAGGTTGACAGGACAGCTCCAGAGGCTCCACAGAATGTTAATATTGAAGCTTCCGAGGGTAGGATTGATCTGACATGGCTGGTTTCAAAAGAAGCGGATGTCAACACTTACAGGGTAGACCGTGCAGACAGCGAAGAAGGGCCGTTTAAACTTTTATCCACGATTAATAGTAAAGAAAATACAAGTTATTCGGATTTTGCTGTTGTTGATGGGCAAACATATTATTACAGGGTTATAGCAATTGATAAATTTAGTCAGGAAAGCCAACCATCCTCTATTGTAAAGGGAGTACCTTTAAAAGATAAGACATCCCCTGTAGTATTAGGTATTGAACCGATAGATGGAGCTACGTTAGGAACTATTGCAAATATAACAGTTCGTGCTCAGGATAACATTTGTCTATCAAGCCTTAAGCTTCAGTACTCAACCGATGGAACAAAGTGGACAGACATAGAAACAATAAAGATAGCGGATAATGCACAGTTTATAAAAACAGTGGATAATGCAAAGTTTATATGGAATACAGGCTCGATAAATGGTAAAGTTAAAATCCGTGCTATTGCGGAGGATTCCTCGGGGAATTTAAGCGATGGAAGTCCAATAAGGTCATACGAAATAGATAAAAAGGGACCCGAAAAAGTTACAGATTTAATTGCTAGTAGTATAGAAACTACGTTGCTTACATTGAAGTGGAATGATGTATCTGATAACGATCTTTTGTACTTTGAGGTAGAACGTAAAGATACACCAGAGGGTCAATTCAATAGTATTGGGACAACAAACAAGTATTTAGGAATGAATGTCTCAGGACTAAAACCAGATACTGATTACTGGTTCAGGGTTGTTGCCTATGACAGATATGGCAACAGGGGTGAGGTTTCTGACATGTTGGAAGTAACTACAAAGTCAGATGTCAGAGCACCAATAATATCATCACTTCAACCAAGACCGGGCAGTTATTCAAAAACTATCGTTGTGAGTGCAACAGCTACAGACGATGTAGGTGTAAAATCAATAGCTATCGAGACTTCAAGTGACAAAAAAGTTTGGACGGAAGTTGCAAAAGATGTTCCTTCAAATGCACAAACTACAATAACTTTCAATTACACAATAAATGTTGCAGATAAAGCAGAAGGTCCTATTTACGTAAGAGCTGTTGCAACTGATGTTGCCGGAAACGTAAGCGATACTTCGGAAGATGCACCTCTTATTGGACACAAAATTGACCATACTGCACCAGCAATGCCTGCAGACTTTTCAATTAGTGCAACCACTGGGTATATTACTCTTAACTGGAGTAAGGATACTGAATCAGATGTGAAATACTACAAGGTCTATAGAGCAGACAGTGAAAACGGAACATATACTGATATTAGCGGAGCACATGAATATATAAGCTATAATGATAGAAATATCGAACATGGAAAAATGTATTTCTACAAAGTTTCTGCTGTTGACGAAGCAGGAAATGAAAGTGGGTATACAGATGTAAAGTCGGGACAACTTGCTGTGGATAATGAAAAACCAAAAGTACTAAGTTTTGCGCCATCAGCATCAACAACTTTACCGGCTAATCCAAGAATAAGTGCCCTTGCTTCTGATAACTACAAGCTATCAAAAATAAATGTAGAATACAAGTCAGAAAATTCATCAGAATGGATATTACTTGGAAGCAAAGATTTAAATGTATACAGTGATGCTGTTGCATTTACATGGAATACAGAAAAACTTACTGATGGAAAGTATTATATTAAAGCTGTGGCAATAGATCATGCTGGAAATGTGAGTGAAGCTTTGGCAACTAGTTACAGCCTTAATCTTACACCTCCAGAAGAACCTGTTTTAAGTGCAAAGTCAGGGGGATGGAGTATTGACCTTTCTTGGACTTCAGGTGAAGAGGAAGACCTTGCAGGCTTTAGAGTATACAGAAGTGAGGATCAAGAAAATTACAAATTGTTAATAGAAACAACATCAACAACTTATGAAGATAACCCCATAATGCCGGGTAAAAGCTATTACTATAAGATTCAGTCAGTTGATAAATATGGAAATACAAGTATGAGCAATGAAATAACAGCATCAGCAATAGATCAAGATCCAATTTTGCCAACAGCTGAGGCCGGTATTGATATGCTTGCAACAGTTGGAATGGAAACAGCTTTTGATGGTACAGGTTCAAAAGATAATGACAGAATTTCCGAATACTTTTGGGATTTTGGAGATGGAAGCACCTCGAGAATTGGTCAGCCTTGCCATACATATAATAAGGCGGGGAGCTATACAGTTACCCTTACAGTAACAGACCCTGCTGGAAACACAGCTACAGATACGTTAACGGTTACAGTATATGAGCCACAGCAGGTGGGAACATTAGAAGTCAAGGTGGTTGACAGCCAGACAGGTGCAACTATTCCGGGGGCATATGTATATGTGGATCTTCCAACAGATGAAACAAAATTGTTCAATGCAAATGGAAATGGTATTGCTACAGTAGTAGCGTTAACAGGAAATTATAATGTGTCTGCATATAAGGAGGGATACCTTCCTAAAGAAGTAAATGTAGAACTAGAACAATATAAGAAAACACAAGTGACAATTAGGATTGAAAAGGGAGAACTAGTTGTTGGAGAAATGAATGTACGCAGAATGGAGCTTGAAGAAATTGTTGAAGCAGGAATTGATATTTCAGCTCCGGAGAATCAATTTGTATATAACTTTGCAGTTACGTTGAATTTCAATGAACAGCCATTGCCTGTTCAATACATAACGGCAAACGGACACGGAACAGTATATAGCGGAAGTACCTTTAATTTTGGAGGAAGTGGAGGAAGTAGCGGTGGAAGCGGTGGATCCAATGGAGGAGCTACTACTTCTTGCAAAGTTATACCAAAGGTTATACCTCACGTTGATCATCCTGACGTTCCTCCGACAGTAGCGTGCCTTGTTATACCGAATTCTGTAAGCTGGTTAAAGGAATTCTTTGAAGTAGGGCTTGTAGTTACCAATATGGCAGATTCTCAGTTTGTTATTCAGAACGCATCAGTAAAACTAAAGGAAGTTAAGGGGTTGTCATTAGCGCCTACAGCAAAGGAACAGACCTATACAATAGAACTAGGAGATATTGAGGGAAAACAATCAAAAGAAGCTAAATGGATTGTACGTGGAGATGAAAAGGGCGAGTACGATTTAGAAGCTGATTTCAAAGGAACACTAATGCCATTTTCAGCTCCTGTAAATGCAAACTTTAAAACAACCGAGTCTTTTCGAGTATGGGGAGGGGATGCATTACATATATATGTAATGGCCGAAGATTCATACTATGTGGGTGAGAACCACTATACCCATTTTATGCTTGTTAATGAATCAGATATACCGATTTATAACATAAAAACAAGTTTTGGAGGGTATTCAGAGCCTACACCAAAATCGGAAACAATAGTAATCTATCCTGATGGAAGCAAACGGCATATGTATTCTGACGGTACCGAGACTGCTGAGTATAGCAACGGAGATAAAGAAGTTGTAAGTAGTGATGGAAGCAAGCAGATTACAAGCAAGGAAGGGGACACAACAGAAATTTCCGTCAATGGAGTAAAGAGAATAACTAAAAAAGATGGAAGTAAGGAAGTTGTTCCTCCACTTACTGATAAAACAGAGGTTGATGAAACAGGCGGTAAAACTTTTTACTACGAAGATGAATCACAGCAATACATAAAAGGTGCTGTAAGCGAAGGTGATTATGGTATAAGCATGGTGATTTCATCAGGCAGTGAGGACAATCAACAAAGTAAGTTGCCTGTAATAAGACCTGGGGATTCTCTTGGAATAAAATGTTTGTTGCCTGGAGAGAGCATAATGGGTACTTATGTTGGTGTACCTACTGTAGAGGTACCTGCTGAAGGAGAAGAACATAATCCCGATGAAGACTATTTTGTGTTGAAAAGTGCATTTTTAACAACTATGCCAGGTAGTAATACTGAGATTCCAGTGGATATATCTACAATACCAAGTCATATGTATAAATCCAAAGTAGTAATTGTAGATGACTCAAGCTTACGTGCAGATCCTGTAGATACAAATACAGGTGCACACCTTATAGAATATGAGGCATTAGGCGTTAATGGTGTAACTCCATTGACGTTTGACCTTGAATATAATTCAAGATTCCTTTACGAGATTAATCGGTTAAAGGATGAAATTAAGGGCAATGACTTTGACACATTAAGGCAATTAGGAACTAGTACTATGGGCAATGGATGGAGTAACAACTATGAGACATGGCTCACTGAGAATAAGGATGAAAGTATAACTGTATACTGGTCACCATACAATTTCTCGACCTTCTATAAAGGAAATGAAAACGTAAGGATAGTCAAAGGTACTACTGATAAATATGGTAATATTTATGTGACTGAAGGAGAAGTAAAGGAAGAAGCTTTATTCTATTCAAAATCACATGGAATGAAGGATTATGTCTTAAAGAGAGATACAGAAGGCAATTACGAACTGGAATGTGGAAATGGAAATAAATATATCTTTGATTCTGCTGGAAAACTGGTAAAACTTGAGGATAGAAACGGACAATATATTACCCTAACAAGGTCAGAAGGCAGTATGGTAATATGTGAACCTATATCTAAACAGACTCTTACCGTGATTTACAACGAAAAAGGTTTAGTAGAAAGAGTTGAGGATAAGACAGGTAGAAATACCTCTTTCCAATATGACGAAAATAATAATCTTATAGCAATTACTGATCCCAACAATAAGACAGCAAGTTATACCTATGACAGTAATGGATATGTATTGAGCGGAAAAGATGGGGATGATATTACTTATTTCACCAATACTTATGATGAAAAGGGCCGTGTAATTACACAAGATGATGGAGTAGACGGAAATAAAATTACAACTTTCAGTTATGATGAAACCTCTGAATTCTGGAGGACAATCACAACAATTAAAGATAGAAACGGTAATACCAGTAAGCTCGTTCACAACCGAACAGGTCTGTTGGTCAGATTAGAAGATGAGTTGGGTAAGATTACAACATATACTTATGATGAGGATGGCAACCGTACTAGTATATCAGACCCTAAGACATATACAACAAAATATTTTTATGAGGATGCTAAGCGCAACCTGACATCAATAGAGGATGCTGAAGGAACAGCGACTACATACACTTATGACTTAAAGGGCAATCTTTTAACTGCAGAGGATAAAGTAAACGGGAAAATAGTGAATACTTATACCGAAAATAACCTTGTAGAAACAACAACAGATGAAAGAGGTATAAAAACTACTTATGAATATAATTCAAACGGCCAAATAGTAAAGAAAACAGTAGAAGGTTTGGGAAGCACAAACTATACATACTACGAAAACGGCTTAATGAAGACCGCAAGCGACTATTTGGGTAATGCTTATATCTATGAGTATGATGACCTTGGAAGGAATACATCTGTCAAAGACAGAGAGGGAAATACTACATATTTGTTTTATGACAATTGCGGGAATGTGATAGAAGAGAAAGATGCTCTAGGCAACAAGATAAAATATACCTATGACAGTAGAGGAAACCTTCTTTCAGAGACAGACGCGAAAGGAAATACAACAACATTTAAATACAATGGTAATGGAATGTTGATTGAAGTAAAAGATTCAAATGGCAAAAATACAAGTTATGAGTATGATGGAGAAGATAGACAGACCAAAATAACTGACTCCGAAGGAAATGTATCAGAAATAAAATACGATGCAGCAGGTCAGGTAGTCGGGGTAAAAGATGCTAGTGGTAATACCATTAATTATGAATATGACGATAATGGCCTTTTACTGTTAGAAAAATTACCAAACGGAGGCAAAACGGAGTACACCTATTATAAGAATGGAAATATAAAGACAGCAACTGATGCGGCAGGTAACACAAGTAACTACAAGTATGATGTACTATGGCGTGTAAGCAGTATAGAAGATGCGAGAGGTAATTCCACAAGATATACCTATGATGTATCTGGCAATATTTTAACCGAAACAGACCGTTTGAATAATACAGTAACTAATACCTACGATAAAAACGGATATTTAGTGGCAGTAACTGATGCAAGAGGTAATAAAACAAGCTATGCTTACGATGGCAATGGAAATTTAGCCAGTGTTACTGATGCATTAGAAAATTTAACAGAGTACAAATATGACAAGGAAGATAGGCTAGTAGAGATAATCAATGCAAAAGGCGACAGCAAAAAGTTCGTTTATGATGTTTTAGGAAGAATGATTGAGGCTGAAGACGAACTTGGAAACAGAATCAAAATGGAGTATGACGAGAATGGTAATGTAACTAAAATAAAAGATGCTTATGATGTTACCATTTCAACAACAGAATACGACAACATGAACAACCCAAAAGTCATTATCGACGCACTAGGCAATAAGATTACTAACAATTATGACAGTCTTGGAAGGCTAGTAGAAGTTGTAGATCAACTGAACCGCAGTACAAGATATAACTACGATGCAATGAATAGGCTTACAAAGGTAGTTGATCCACTGGAGGGAGAGAGTAGTCAAACTTTTGATAATGAAGGTAACCTTACAAGCTATACCGACCCTAACAAAAATACAACAAGTTTTGTTTATGATGTAGCAGGAAGACTTGTAAGTGAGACTACAGCCATAGGAAGCAAAAGAACCTATGGTTATGGTGCAATGAACCTTCTTGAAACCTTTACAAACGGCAGAGAGCAAAATACAACTTATACCTATGATGCATTAGGGCAATTAAAGACTTTCACAGATCAGGTGGGAACAGTTGAGTATACCTATGATGAAAATGGAAATGTTCTTACAGTAAAAGATGAAAAGGGCACAATTAGTAGAGAGTATGACGAATTAAACCGAATATCAAAATATACTGATTATAACGGAAATGTAGTAGAGTATAGCTATGATGTTCTAGGTAATTTAGTTGCATTGACTTACCCTGGAGGTAAAATAGTAAGGTATGAATATGATGCAGCTAGCAACTTGAAATCGGTAATCGATTGGAACAACAGAAAAACAGAATACGAATATGATAAAAACAGCAGACTAATCAAAACGTCAAATACTAACGGAACAATACAGACCTATACATATGATGCAGCAGGACAGGTATTGCAGCAAAAAGATGTGGATGCGTCAGGGAATATAATAAACCAATACGACTATACCTACAATGAAATTGGAGATGTTACGGTAGAAGAGTCAACTTATGAAGCACAGCCGTATCATGTAACAAATTCTGTAATGACCTATGATAGTGGCAACAGGCTTCTTACTTACAACGGCCAGACAGTAAAATATGATGCAGACGGAAACATGACTTACGGACCGCTAAACGGCGAAATGGTTGAGTATACCTATGATTGCAGAAACAGGCTGATAAGTGCCGGAACTACAACCTATGAATATGATGCCGAGAATAACCGTATAGCAGTAGTGGAAGACGGAAAAAGAACAGAATATATAGTCGATCCGAACGCATATTTAAGCAAACTTCTTATCCAAAAGGATGCAGAAGGCAAAGAAACATACTATATCTATGGTCTAGGCTTAATAGGCCATGAGAATGAAGATGGCTACAAGACCTACCATTTTGACAGAAGAGGCAGTACAACTGCAATTACCGATCAAAATAGTGTAATCACAGATAGGTTTGATTATGGTCCTTATGGAGAATTGGTAAATCATGTAGGAGATACCGAGACACCTTTCCTCTACAACGGTAGGGATGGTGTAATGACTGATAATAATGGTCTATACTGCATGCGTGCAAGGTATTACAATCCTGAGATAAAGAGATTCATCAATCAGGATATATTATCAGGAAACATAAATGACGGCAGAACTTTAAACCGTTATGCCTATGTAAATGGCAACCCTATAAGTTTGACAGACCCATTCGGATTGAGTCCTTCTATAGGTGGAATGGGAATAGTACATGGATTGCTAGATCTAATAAGTTTTATAGATCCAACAGGATTAGCAGATTTAGCGAATGCAGGGTTATATTATCTTGAAGGTGACACTTTTAATGCAAAACTGAGTCTTGCATGTGCGTTGATACCAGCATTTTTGGATGCAGGAGCAAAAGGATTAAAATGGGCAACAACGGCATTTAGGGCAACAAAGGCAGGTCAGAAATTAGTAAATTCAACATCAAAGGTCTTTAAGCATAGTATAAGAGTTGCAAGTACAATAAAGGGTGCGGTTTGCAAGACAGCCAGCACAAAATATGGCAAGATAATTAAGAGCAAAATGGCTTGGGATACAGTAATAGGTGGAGGTGTAAGTGCAGTAAGCCAGCAGATAGTAAACGGAGAAATTGACTGGCTGAAGGTAGGAAAGGATGCGGTAATAAGTGCAGTTGCAGGAAAGATAACCCGTAAATTAACTGGTTCATCTGACTTTATTGACGGCTTCTGCTTTACAGCCGACACGCTAGTTGCAACTAAGGTTGGTAGTAAGCAGATAAAGGATATAGAGATTGGTGACGAGGTATATTCAGCAAATCCTGAGACTGGCGAAAAGGGATTGAAGAAGGTTGCTAAGGTATATGTGAATGAAACTGATACATTAATTCATGTATATGCTGGAGATGAAGAAATACGTACAACACCAACACATCCATTCTGGGTTGAGGGTAAAGGCTGGATTGATGCAGGATATCTTGTTGCTGGTGACAAGCTGAGGTTATACAATGGTGAGTTGCTTGAGGTTGAGATGGTTGAGGTTGAGAACCTTGATGAGGTTGTTAAGGTTTACAACTTCGAGGTTGAGGATTGGCATACATATTTTGTAAGTGGTTCTGAAGTTTTAGTGCATAATACGTGTAGAGATGCGGGAGTTGGTAATGAGGGAGCAAATAACGCTAAGGTTTATAGGGGTATGACAGAAAATAATGGTACTCCTAAAGTAGGAGAGTCTGCTAGAACATTAGGAGCAAGACATAATATAGATATTCCTATTGGCAAAAATGGTATGGTTCATCCCAATACAGGAGGTATGTCTGTTTCACCAAGTCCAAATGATTTGCCAACACATCGTAAACCAGCAGCATATGGAGGAACAGGTAAAGATCCTGTATGGTCAATAAATATCAATAATTTAGGTTCTGATTTAAAATATGTTCCTGATAGTCCAGGGCATGGAACTATTCAACCAACTAGAACTATGACGTTTGAAGATTATCAAAAAGCTTTAGCAGAAACAGTATTAAGATGGGGGCTGGATTAAGGATGATAGATGAGGATTTTAGACAATCTTTATTAAGTAAAATGAGTATAAATCAAGGTGATATATTACTATTACGCGAGTTATTAATAGAATATAAAGAGGCGGGAATGGATAAAAATAGTATGATGAATAACCTGATAGAGTTACGTTCTAGTTGTAATTCCGATATGGAGGATATTTTTCTTGATTTGATGGATTTTGTTACAGGATTTTGTAGTCCAAGCTTGAAAATATTCTGATATTTGGTAATTTATACTTGCGTACAATTTTACACCGAGTTATGACAAAAACACAAAATACAAATGTCATGAATCAGATGTTTTGGTGCATTTTCGAATGGAGTTTGAAGGTTGGAATAAAGATTTTCCGAAATCTGGCAAGCTAGCTCCTAATGGGCCAAAGCTGATGCTAGTACATGGTGCAATCACAAAAGTGGAACGGTGCGACACGAGGTCGCACAGATAAATGTTTAGCTACAGCAAGTTGTATAAACCTGTTATTCCGTTAACAGTAATATGACAACTGTGCGTGGGTGGTAACATCTGTGTTCTAAGCTGTTGTGACAATGCAACCCTTTCTCGAAAGAGAACAACTGGAATCCGTGAGGAATCTGAAATTCTGCTAGCACTAAGGTGGTTAGGGAGCTAGGTTGTGGATGGTATGGTTAAATTAAGTAAAACGGTAGAACAGCTTAGTAATGGAACTGTAGGAAATCCAAAAAATCCAACATTTGGTCAACCTATTGACTTAAATAAATATGATATTGACTATTGGATTGAAAGTGATGTGCTACATGAAATGTATGGAAGCAGTTTAAAGGCTAATCCAAAATTCAGAGAAATTCTCGCAAACACTCCTGGTTTTGAAGCACAAAAACCAAACAAAGCTGGCTTTACTATTAAATTTAAACCGAGTAGCAAATAAAGGAGAGAAATCTTATGGGAAGTAATTTAACTTATGGAACAACATTTAGAGTTTTTATTAGGTTTACTAAATCTCTTAAAGAATTAGCTGAAATTATAAGGCAAGGTCTTCAAATTGGTGAAATGAGATTTGAAAATTTAGAAGAGGAACCTTATAACGATGTTACATACTTTGAAACTTTGGGATTTGAAGCAGAGATACTTGAATTAGAAAGTACAAATAATTTACCAGACTTTCATTTTGTATTTCAAGCCAGTACAATGGATTCTTTCAAAGAGATTTCAGAAAAGAGAATGCATGATTTATCATTATGGATGGCGAGATTTATTGCTCTTAAGTACAAAGTTACAACATTTGTAAAAAATCAAGGTGATATAACTGGAGAAATGTTCTTTTATGATAAAAACTTTTTTGATGTAAAATCTGAAACATTAGGTTTAGATAGCTAATTCATTAATTCATTAATTCATTAGAACAACTTTACAGTGGTTAGCGAAAACTGTATCGTGAAACATTAAGTACTAATAGCTAAACCGGGAGCAATCCCGGTTTTTTTATGTTCATAATACCGTAGTGTAGTTATCAAGTAATTCTGTTATGCTTTCTGTTCATAACTTAAGACAGCTTGTAAGTGCGTAAACGGTAAACCATGCGTACCTCGCAAAGAATTAAGGATTATGAGATAATTCTTCTATAATAGTTTTGCTATTTACTTTAAAAACTTGTAATAGTTTTTCAAGTAAACTCTAAAAACTTTAAAG
>JAEZUI010000197.1 GCA_023421115.1 Bacillota bacterium
CAGACAATAATTTCTAGCATCATCCACTGATAAATCTTGTAATATTAAATTCCACCCTTAAATTTGTAAGAGCTATTTCCACTGTTCAATATTCTACGGGTGGAATTTACTTTTGCAATTAAGAATCCCTTAATACAGGTCAATCTCTTAATCAAACTTACTTTACTTATTAGGATTAATATGCTATAATTACCCAATGTTAAATTATTAATTTTAGAAGGAGAGTACTACATCTTTTTGGGTGTAATTTTTATATTATGGGAAAAGAGAAGAATACTCTGTTAATTATGTTAAAAGGATTTATCATAGGTTCATCAATGAGTGTTCCAGGTGTGAGTGGCGGTACTATGGCCATCCTATTAGGTATTTATGACAAACTTATAGGTTCTATTAGTCGTTTTACAAAAGATTTAAAAGGCAATATAATATTTCTCATGAAATTCTGTATTGGTGCAGGGGTCGGTATTGTTACGCTATCTAGATTAATTAAATGGTTGTTAGAAGTCGTTCCTTTACCTATATCCTTTTTCTTTTTAGGTGCAGTAATAGGTGGTGTTCCAGCATTATTTAAGAAAACTGGGTCTAAAAATTCAAGATTTAAAATTTCTTCAATAATATATTTCCTTATTGGGTTAGCTATAGTAATCTCAATTGGATTTATTCCCACAGGAACAATTAGTATTACTTCAGGCTCAGGAATTGGTCATTATTTGATGCTATTTGTTACGGGAATAATTATTGCATTAGCATTAGTACTTCCTGGTATAAGTACATCACATATGTTACTGGTTCTAGGCATGTATGATTCAATGCTTGTGGCTATAAGCGATTTTGACATTGTTTATGTTGGAGTAATAGGAGTGATGACTCTTATAGGAATTTTCTTAATCACAAGGCCTATTGAGTGGACGATGAACAGGTTTCCACACCAGACTTATTTCGTTATCATTGGTTTTGTTATTGGTTCTACTCGGGAGATATTCCTCGATAAAATTATACCTGCAATTCCAAGCAACACAAATTACTCATGGTGGTTCTCAACAGTTATTATTTCTATTATAACTTTTGTTCTCGGAATAAAATCAATTATGACATTATCCAAATTTTCAAATGATTAATATTAAGATGCATCAAAAAAGATTGCCTACTCAATCAGTCAGGCAATCTTTTTTTAGAATCACTACTCAAGCTTAATCTCAAACCTGTCAAACTTAACACTTTCAATAAACTGTTCCTTTGTGAAGGAAGTTCTACGGAATTTCGCAAACTCAGTAGTATTCCTCTTAAGCCAAAGAGGTACAGAAATATCAAGTTCTTTGCAAAGAGCTATAAGGTTTGCTTCTAAAAGCTCTCTGAAAGAAACGTTTTCATCATCTTTTTCAACTACTTTTTCACTGACAATAGCAGTACCCTTTATTAGTTTTCCGATTATTTTCACTTTAATCTTCCCTTTAGTTTAATCCTTCAGCTTCCTTATGCTTTAGAAGTTTATACTCTATAGAATCTATCAGTGCATACCAGCTTGCTTCAATAATGTCTGCAGAAACTCCTATTGTTGTCCAAACTTCTTCTGAATCTGTTGATTCAATTAATACTCTTACTTTAGCAGCAGTTGCAGACTTTGAATCTAAAACCCTTACCTTGTAGTCTGTAAGCTTCATATCCATAACCTGAGGATAAAACCGTACTAAAGCTTTTCTTAGTGCCTTGTCAAGAGCATTTACAGGACCATCCCCTTCATCAGCTGTAATTTCCTCCTGTTCCCCCACTTTGATTTTAATCATTGCGGAAGAATTAGCAGTAGTAATCGAAGGCTCATTGACAACAACTTTAAATTCACTGAGTTCAAAGAAAGATTCATAGCGCCCTAATACTTTTCTTATTATAAGTTCGAAAGAGCTTTCAGCTCCTTCATATTGGTAACCTTTGAATTCCATTTCCTTGAGCTTTTCAAGAATTAGCTTTGTCTCAGGCGAATCCTTTGTAATAGTGTTATCAATATGGTTTATCAAATTCAATACAGCGCTTCTTCCTGCTACCTCCGACATCAAAAATACTCTCTCGTTTCCCACCATCTCTGGACTTATGTGCTCATAAGCCGTCGTATTCTTGTTAACCGCATCAGCATGCATACCTGCTTTGTGGGCGAAAGAATTTTTCCCAACATAGGGCGCTCTCTCATCATGTATAACATTCGCAATTTCACTTGCATATCTAGCAATTGTAGTTAGTTGTATCATATTCTCTTCTGGAATGCACGAATATCCTAATTTCAGCTGGAGATTCGGTATTATGCTGCATATATTAGCATTTCCACTCCTCTCTCCAAATCCGTTCAGCGTTCCCTGTACTTGATTAGCTCCCGCTTGTACCGCCATTATAGAATTGGCAACTGCCATTCCTGTGTCATTATGACAGTGTATTCCAACATCAACTTTAAACTCTTTGACAACTTTCTCAGTTATCTCAAACACTTCATTTGGGAAGCTTCCACCATTTGTATCACAAAGGCAAATGCTGTCCGCTCCTGCGTCACATGCTGCCTTAAGCGACTTCATTGCATATTCTGGATTTGATTTATATCCATCAAAAAAGTGTTCTGCGTCAAATACTACTTCTTTATTTTTACTCTTAAAAAATAATACCGTATCATAAATCATCTTTAAATTTTCATCAAGAGTGGTCTTTAGTATATCGACAACATGGAAATCCCAGCTTTTCCCAAATATTGCAATTGCGGGAGTATCTGCCCTAAGCAATGAATTAACATTAGCATCCTCTTCAACAGAAATATTAACCCTTCTTGTGCTTCCAAATGCTATCACTTTTGCATTTCTGAAACTCATATTTTTTATTCGTTCAAAAAATTCCAGATCTTTAGGGTTTGAACCGGGATTTCCTGCTTCTATATAATTCACTCCAAGTTTATCAAGTCTATCTACAAGCTTAATTTTGTCTTCAACACTAAAAGAAATACCTTGTGCTTGAGATCCATCCCTTAATGTTGAGTCATAAATTAGTATTTTTTTCATAACTTACATCTCCCCGCAATAATCTTAAATCTATACTGAAATCAAATTTAGTTAATTTACAAAAAACCTTTTTATGTGAATTCTAGATAGACCACTATTATTCACCAATTTCACTTATTGCTCTATTAATAGCATTTAAATATGCCCTAACACCTGACTCAATAATGTCAGTACTTACTCCTCTTCCCATAAAGAGCTTCCCATCCTTTGAAATTCTTACTGTAACTTCTCCTAGAGCATCCTTTCCTTCCGTTACAGCCCTCATACTATAATCTTCAAGAGTATAACTTATTCCTACAGCTCTTTCTATTGCATTAAAGGCTGCATCAACCGGACCATCACCGGTAGCGGCTTCTGTAATAATACTATCATTTCTCTTAAGACTTATTGTTGAAGTTGCCACACTTTTGTTACCGCCTGTAATCTGGAAGCTATCAAGTTCAAATATCTCGGGAACCTCAGAGACTTTCTCTTCAACAAGAGCCTCTATATCCTTGTCTAAAACCACTTTTTTCTTATCTGCCAGACTCTTGAATTTTTCAAAAGCCTGCTGAATTCCTTCTGTTGTAAGGGTTGTATAACCCATTTCCTTTAGTCTTTCTTCAAAAGCATGGCGTCCAGAGAGCTTCCCTAATACCATTCTGTTTTGCCCTAATCCTATGGATTCAGGTTTCATTATCTCATAAGTACTCTTTTCAGACAATACCCCGTGTTGGTGAATTCCTGACTCATGAGCAAAAGCATTCGCCCCTACAATCGCTTTATTAGGCTGAACAGTAATACCTGTAAGACTGCTAACAAGTTTACTTGTTCTATATATTTGCTTTGTATCTATCTTATGCTCAATTTTATAGAAATCTCTTCTAGTGTCAATACCCATTATTAGTTCTTCTACAGCAGCATTTCCTGCCCTCTCACCTAATCCATTTATGGTGCACTCAACTTGTGTGGCACCGTTTAATATCGCAGCAAGAGAATTTGCCACGGCCAAACCTAAATCATTGTGACAATGAACACTTATATCTGCTTTATCAATATTACTTACATTATCCTTAATAGCACGAATTATTTTTCCATATTCTGTTGGCGTGGTGTATCCCACAGTATCTGGAATATTTACTACTGTCGCACCGGCTTTTATTACCTCTTCAACTACTTTTATCAAAAACTCAACTCTTGTTCTGCTCGCATCTTCTGCAGAAAATTCCACATCAGAGCAGTATTTTTTTGCATATTTCACCATTGCAACTGCTCTTTCCAACACTTCGTCCTCAGTCATCTTAAGTTTGTATTTTAAATGAATGTCCGACGTAGCAATAAATGTATGAATTCTAGGACTTTGAGCTCCCTTTACTGCCTCCCATGCCCTATCTATATCTTTTTCAACTGCTCTGCATAGACTTGCAATTGTAACATTTTTTATGTTTTCTGAAAC
Organism: Bacillota bacterium; assembly: GCA_023421115.1. Lineage (GTDB taxonomy): Bacteria > Bacillota > Clostridia > Acetivibrionales > Acetivibrionaceae > Acetivibrio. The sequence continues at coordinate 4,468 of JAEZUI010000197.1, forward strand.
AGCCTTAACAGCTTCAAAATCTCCCGGTGATGCAATGGCAAATCCAGCCTCTATAACATCAACCCCTAATTTTTCAAGCTGCCGTGCAATTTCTAATTTCTCTTGAATGTTTAAATTGACCCCTGGAGTTTGTTCTCCATCTCTTAATGTTGTATCGAATATTTTAATCCTATTAATCATAACATCTACCTCCTGTTTCCTAGATCATTCTCATATTTATAATTTATCTCTATATTTTTTGATTAGGTCATTTCAAAAAATAACCTTATGATAAAATAACAATTAGCTTTCAATCTAATAGGAGGTTGGAAAAATGGGCCCCCCCATCTTTTCCATAACCCTTTACCTATTACATTGATATCCGTTTAATTATATAGTCCAGTAATCGAATTCTTTGAAATGCCACAATTACAAAGTTTTTTAAAATCAATTAAATCCTATTTTTGATCAATTACTTCTTAAGCCAACTCATCATTTTCCTGAGTTCTGCTCCAACTTTTTCTACCTGGTGTGCAGACTCGTTGTTTCTCATTGCAAGGAAATTAGCTCTTCCACCGGATTTATTTTCAGAAATCCAGTTTGATGCAAATTTACCGTCTTGAATCTCTTGCAATACTTTTTTCATTTCTTTTCTTGTTTCTTCAGTTATAACCCTTCTACCTGTAACATAATCGCCGTACTCAGCAGTATCGCTTATAGAATATCTCATATATGAGAATCCACCTTGATTTATAAGATCAACAATAAGCTTCATTTCATGTACACACTCAAAGTATGCAATTTCCGGTTGATATCCTGCATTTACAAGAGTTTCAAAGCCTGCTTTCATAAGCTCTGTAACGCCTCCACACAGAACTGCCTGTTCACCGAAAAGATCTGTTTCGGTTTCTTCCTTAAAGGTAGTTTCGAGAATTCCTGCTCTTCCTGCACCTACTCCAGCTGCATATGCTAAAGCGTATTCCTTAGCTTTTCCTGTCTCATTTTGATGTATTGCTATTAATGCTGGTACTCCTCTTCCTTCTTTATACTGGCTTCTAACTGTATGACCTGGTCCTTTCGGAGCAACCATTATAACGTCAACACCTTTAGGTGCAACTATCTGATTGAAATGGATGTTAAAACCGTGAGCAAACATTAATACATTTCCTTCTTTTAGGTTTGCTTTTATGCTCTCATCGTACATATCCTTCTGTGTCTGGTCAGGAGTCAATATCATTATCAAATCTCCCATTTTCGCTGCTTCAGCAGTATCAACAACTTTCAAACCATCGTCAATTACCTGTTGCCTCTTTGCTGAAGTAGGTTGAAGACCTACAACTACGTTTACACCACTATCCTGTAAATTTTGTGCATGGGCATGACCCTGGCTTCCATAACCAATAATAGCCACTGTCTTTCCCCTCAATAATCCTAAATCACAATCACTGTCATAATACATTTTAGCCATTTAAAAAATCACTCCTTATCATTATTTTTAGCTTTTATATATTTATTACCTCTTTCGATGGCAATTGTACCCGTTCTGACAATTTCCTTTATTCCAAATTGCTTGAGCATATCTTCAAGGGCTGCAACCTTATCTGTTCCTCCAGATATTTCTATCGTCAATGTATTTTTTGAAACATCAACAATATTAGCTCTAAATATCCCAACAATCTGAATAATTTCTGATCTTGTAGATGTATCTGCATTTACTTTTATAAGCGCAAGTTCTCTGCTTACTGAATCATGTTGTTCAAGCTGCTTAATCTTTATAACATCAATAAGCTTGTTGAGCTGCTTGCTCACCTGTTCAACAACATATTCGTCCCCATCTACAACAATGGTTATTCTAGATACTTCAGGATCTTCAGTGACTCCAACAGCTAAACTGTCAATATTAAATCCTCTTCTGCTAAACAATCCGGCTACCCTTGATAAAACGCCGGGATGGTTTTCTACCAATACCGATAAAGTGTGCTTTCCCATATCTTTACCTCCCTTTAGACCGTTTCCAAAAATATACTATTAAGTGTTTAAAGTACAATATCTCATCTACAAATTTTTAGAAATGGTAACTTTTAAATTTTTATTAATTATTTTAAATACAAAAATATATCTATTAAAGTGTGGACTCTTCAGGATCAACAATGCACTCAAGCAGGTAAGGTTTGTCGTCTTCCAACATCTTCTTTAATGCCTTTCTAATATCCTTGTTGTTTGTAATCCTTTGTCCCTCAAACCCATATGCTTTGAATAAGTCCAGAAAGTCAGGGTTTTCATCAAGGAAAACTTGAGTATATCGGCTGCAATGCCTGATCTTTTGAAGCTCTCGTACCATCCCAAGCCTATAGTTGTTAAAAATCAATACCTTAACGCCTATTTTATTTTGCTTCATTGTTCCAAGTTCCTGCATTGACATTTGGAAACTTCCGTCACCACCAATACAAATAACCTTAGAATCGGGACAAGCAACTTTTGCGCCAATGGCAGCAGGAAGTCCGTACCCCATAGTTCCCATTCCACCTGAAGTTATAAAACTTCCAGGCCTTTTAACACCAAAATTATTTGCAACCCATATCTGATTCTGTCCAACCTCCGTTGTAACAATCGTATCACTATTAACCATTTCAGTTAGGATAGATAATAGATATTTAGGATTAACATAGTCCGAAGTAGTATCGGGGTTTATCTTTACTGAATGCTCTTTTTTCTTCCCTTTAAGTTCTTCAACCCACTCATTTTCTTCTGATTTCTGCACAACAGCATTAAGCTCTTTTAATATTTTCTTCAAATCTCCTACCACCGGTATGGAAACTTCTATATTTTTGCCTATTTCAGCAGGATCTATGTCAATGTGAACGATTTTTGCCTTTTTTGCAACTTGGTTTGGCTTGCTCATAGCCCTGTCCCCAACTCTAGCTCCTAAGATAATGATCAAATCCGCATTATTTATTGCATAGTTTGCAGCATATACACC
>JAEZUI010000221.1 GCA_023421115.1 Bacillota bacterium
TTTCCTCAACCTTCTCACCTTTTAGCTCTGCACCAGCAAGCTTTCTCTCCCTTTTAAACGGCTTCACCAACAAACCTGCTAAAGCTGCACTTGTGCCAGAAATCTTATTCATCACAGGTTCTAGCTTCTCAAAAGGTATATTGAGCCTTCTCAGTGAAATATCCAGCATAAGGAGAATTATTATCAAAATAAGCAGAATATTAGTCATATCGTTTATACCAACGGTTTGCTTAAGCTCCCCTTTAAATACTTCATCCCCATTATTCAAAACCCTTCCGCCACCCTCTATTGCGAGCCTTTCCAATATATTATCTTCACTCTTGGCGATTTTATCATACTCCGGAGAGTAGGGAATTATAATACCAGAGCTTATACTCTTAATCGTTTCGCCATTGCTGTTTATGCTCACATTTGCAATATATACGCCCGTTTCATCTCCCGTGAAATTGCCGTTGTAGACTCCGGGTGATAACGGTTCAAGGATTATCTTCTCCTCTTTACCCTCAGGGCTTACCACTGTAGCCTCAACCGTTTCGTTTTCAAGTCTCTCATCGGGGGGTAAAGTCAGTTCTAAATTACCTTTGCCGTTTATAACTCCACCGGCAATGCTGTAGTCATCCTTAACCTTCTTTTGAAGAAGCCAAGAAATAAGATTCTTCCAAAATCGAGGTGACTGATCCCACTGCATCCAGTTTGAAGTCCAGCTTCCTTTTGCATCCGAGGTCCATGATGCTGTTCTTCCAAGTCCATACTGCCAGGTAGCAAGCACAGGATCGTCTTGATCACTTGAAAATATTACTCTTGCTGTACTTTTTGCAGTTGTACCTACATAACCGTCTAAAGAAGGTATTGCATCTATTTCGCTAAGTATAGGAGAGTATGCTGTGAGTTTTGGTGTAAAAGTCCTGTTGTTTAAATACGACTTTCCTGCAAGAAAAGTCTCTTTTGCAAATATTTTAGGTATGTCGGTAAATTCATCAGTTGCATAAAACCTTCCACCTCCACCATAGGCCAAAGCTTTAAGGAGTAACGTATCTGCTCCGCTTCCAACAGCAACTGTTGATAGAGTTATTCCAGCTTGGTGCATTTTATCCATCAACGCCTCATAACCAGTCTTTTCAGCTTGCCCATCCGTCAGAAGTATAATATGTTTTAATTTGGTATCGGTATCCTTTAGTGAAAGGTATGCTTCCTCAACCGCCGGCAATATGCTCGTTCCGCCACCGGCCCTAATTGTGCCTATATCATCTTGTATTGATTTAAGATTTTCAGCCTTTTTGGTCTTTACCACCCACTTAAAGGCACCGTCAAAACCAATAACACCTATCATGTCATTACCTTTGAGCACTTCGCTAGAGCGTATGGCAGCTTCCTTTGCCAGCTCTATCTTAGAAACTCCATATTGGCCCTCTGCCATACTTCCTGATTTATCTATTACCAATACCAAGCCTAAGTTAGGATCCTCTTCCTTTGTCTTAATATCCATATTAACTGGCAGAACCTTTTCAAGTACCGTCTTATAGTATCCACCCGGAGCATAACTGTCATCCCCGCCTGTTACCAAAAGGCCTTTTCCAAGGTGTCTTATAGACACTTCGAGGTTATCTAAAAATTTATCGCTAAGCCTTTCGGCAGATACATTAGATATAATAAATCCATCATATTTCTGAATTTGTTCCATATCCAAAGGCACACTATCTGGGCCTGTAATCTCAATATTTGCATCATTTTCCATTATACTTGCAAGCTCGGTACCTCCCTCACCCTTATCATGAATTACCAAAATACGAGCCTTATCTTCAATATAGCTGAAAGTGGACATTTTGTTGTTCTGGCTCAAGCTATCCTCACTAGCCTCAACCTCGGCGGAATAGGTCACAACCCCACCTTTTAAAGCTGTGTCTGAGAAAACAAAATTATTTTCACCTTGTTGAATATCTACACTTATCTCGTTTGCCAATTCTCTGTCCCTGTAGAGCTTCAATTTGCCTTGTGTCTTCACATTGCTGCTTATTTTTATTGATACTTCAAACTTATCATTAAGCCTTAATGTTTCGGGCACATCTATCTTTTTTATAAGAACTTCGTCTCCAACTTCGTTTTTTATAGGATAGACATCAAGGCTTATGCCCTGATTAGACAAGGCTTTAGTGGCTTTCTGTGCATCTCCTGCATTTTCCTCTCCATCACTTATCAGTACAATTCTTTTTCTATCTTCTGCCGGAATCAGTGATGCAGCATTCTTTAAAGCCTGTTCTATATCGGTAAACCTGCCGTTTATTTTTGTCTGAATTGAATTAAAATTTGCATTTTCCGAAGGTGCGACTTCCACCGCTGTATTAGTCCCAAAGTTAACTACTGCAACCTTGTCGGAATTCTTTTTACTCTTTATAGCCTCTTTAATAAAACCCTCTGCCGCCTCTTTTGAGTCTAAGGCACTGTCCGAACTATCCACCACAAAAACAGTTGTGGTGTTATCAGATACCTTCTTTAGCCCAAACCCTGCAATACCTAATACAAGCAATATGGCAACAGTAATCCTCAAAGCAATAATCATGCGCCTTCTCCCCACTGTCAGCCGGGCGAGGCGTTTAGCTCTGAAAAGTATAAATGCAATAAATATAGGTATTAATATTAAAAAAAGAGGATAATTAAATCTAAACACCATTTGTATAAACCCACCATTCTATTAGTAAAACTATTGCTATCAGCCACAATAATAACGGCTGAATATTCATCCCCGTATTTACAGGCTTTTGACTGCCTTCTTCCGGAGCCTTTGTATTGTCATTCTCCAAGTCTTCGCCTTGTAAAAGGTTAGATTCGCTCTGTGAAGGTACATTTACCGTAAAATAAAATTGCTGCTCACCTTCATCGCTTTTCTGTCTTAAAGTATACAAGCCAGGTTCATCAGTTTTGTCAAAGGCTTTTACCGGAAAGGGAGGTGCAATCTGTATCTTTTCTCCTGAAGGAGTTTCGATAAAAGCTTCCCTTGCCTTAGGATCTATGTTGAACTCGATTCCTTCACCGGAATAGACGTTTTGAGCATTATTTATTGATTCCGGCAGCAGCCAGTCTAAAGAATTTGCCATAATAATTGGAAATGCAGGCGTAAGGGGAATATCGGTATTATGGATATCAAAGCCGAATACCATTACCCTCCTGTTATTATATATCCCGCTAAAAGCAGCACAACCGCCATTGACCTCTAAAATTTCCCTACCCCAGGACGGTACCTTAAGAGTCTTTGTTTTACCAATAGAAAAATCAAAACCCTCTATATACCGGAATATGCTGCCATCCATTTCTGTAATCATAGGATACTCGACTGTCTCAGTTATATCAAACATTTCGTTTTCATTAGGGTTAAATACCATTATATTTCCGTCACCAGGTATTTTTTTAGGTAAAAATCCGTCAAAAATATACAGATCATAGCCTTTCCACTCATCACTACTTTCATATCCGGTCTTATATAATTCAATTCCATTGTACAAGCCGGCAACCTTTTCAACAAAAACATTGCTTTCTGAGACGAGTAAAGCCTTATTTTTCTTAGTATTATTAACTGCATTCCACGCTCTGTTATCCATTGCCAAAGAATCATTAATATCAATTCTTGTCTCTAATAGAGATGCCTCAGGCAAAACTTCATTCCAATAGACATTTGCCGTTTCACCCTTTTTTATATCCACATTTTTTGCGTCAAAAACGTTTTTATCCACATATAAACTCACAGGGATTGTAACATCTTTAGCACTGTAATTTGAAATTCTACTAAGCACGGTAATGCCTTTTTCTGTTTTTGTGTGAGACATCATAGTAACTGCATAATTGTCTCCGTTATTTGAAATCTTTGAAAATTCAACATTTGTGCCGGAAATGTTTATTGCACTGTCCCCGAATACAACTACCCTTGATTCCGGGTTCTGCTTTACTATTGACGATATCAAACTCTCCGCATCCTCTGTGTTAGAAGCACTGTTTGATGCTTTAAGCTTATTTAGTTTATCAAGAAGTCGCGCTCTGTCACTACTTAAGTTTTCTTCAATATTTACGCTCTTACCTATGCTTATAAGAGTGACTGCCGTCCCCGGTTTTAAATTGCTTATTAACTTATTGGCTCTGTTTTTTGCCTCTTCAAATCTGCTTTCTCCCACATCGGTTGCTTTCATACTCAAGGAGGTGTCTATAGCAACTATTACATGGGGAGTATCACTTCCAACGGCATTTAGAAAAGGTCTTGCCAGAGCAAAAACCAACAATAGCGCGGCAATTATCTGCAAAAGCATAAGAAGGTTCTTTTTTAACTTTTGCCAGGGTGCGTTTGCCTCTAAATCCTTTAATACCTCTTCCCACAAAAAAAGGCTTGAAACGGTATAATCTTTGTGCCTCTGCTTTAATAGGTACAGTATAATAATCATTGGAATAGTAATGAGCCCTAGAAATGCCCACGGTGAATAAAAGGTCATGACCCGTTCACCACCATTCTAACCATCTTTTCAGGAGGTAGGGAGCTCTCCATAAACATATAGTTTACTCCGCGTCCTTTGCATGTATCTTCTATATTGGTTATAAATCTCTTGTAAACCTTTTTGTAGGTCTTTACAAGAGCCGGTGAAGATGTTACATCTCTAAATTCACCCGACTCAATGTCTATAAGTCTTAAGCTCATGCCAATTTCCGGCTCAACCTCTTGGGGAGCTAGAATGTGGCAAATATAAACCTCTTGCTTTTTAAACTGAAGATAATTTATCATATCTAAAAGGTTTCCCTTTGTAAAAAAATCGGAAATCACTATTGAAATTCCTTTACCGCTCTTTAAATTATATTTTGAAACAGTATTGAATATATCGGTTGTCCCTTTGTATTCAAGGCTATCCATAAGATTTAGAATCTGACTGAAAGAGTTTTTCCCCCTTAAATCGGATTTAAATTTATCCACAACATCATTCATACAAACCAGTGAAACTCTGTCATAACTACAAAGGCTTATATAACTGAGAGCAGCAGCTAATCTTCTTGATGCAATACTTTTATTAGGTTCACCCCAATCCATTGATTTGCTGTTGTCCAAAAAAATGTGGATGGGAGCTTCCCTCTCTTCCATGAACAGTTTTATAAAGAGTTTTTCAAATCTTCCATAGGCATTCCAGTCAATCCTTTTAAAATCATCTCCTATTGAGTACTCCCTGTAATCAGAAAACTCTACAGAACTACCTTTAGCTCTTGATTTTCTGTTACCGGAAGCACCGTCAGCGAGAGTTATTTTAGTGGATATGACCAGCTGCTCAAGTTTTTTTAAAAAATCACTATCAAAAAGTTGGCTTTTCAACTTAGACTTCACCTTTCTATTTACTGTTTGTCAATATCGGCTATTATCTCACTTATAACCTTGTCTGTCGTAATACCCTCGGACATACCCTCGAAATTCAGGAAAAATCTATGCCTTAGTGCCGGATAGGCAACATACTTTATATCCTCAAAAGCAACATTATATCTTCCTTCTAACACCGCCCGAATTTTTGCTGTTGATACTATTGCCTGTGCTCCTCTAGGACTTGAGCCGAAGCGTACATATTTTTTAGCCACTTCTGCTCCATGTTCACTCGTAGGATGTGTAGCAAGTACCAGTTTAACCGCATACTCCAACACAGGCTTAGCAATTGGAATCTCTCTTGTTATGTTTCTTATGGACAGTATTTCTTCTCCCGTTGCAACTCTTTCGAGCTCTGCATCCTCCTTAGAAGTTGTCATTGATACTATATCCACCAATTCACCTAAAGAAGGAAAGGGAACATTGAGCTTAAACAAAAACCTGTCCATTTGAGCTTCAGGAAGGGGATAAGTACCCTCCATCTCAATAGGGTTTTGGGTTGCCAGTACAAAAAAAGGCTGAGGCAGTGTGTAAGTTGTATTACCTACAGTAACTGTCTTCTCCTGCATTGCTTCTAAAAGAGCACTTTGAGTCTTTGGCGTTGCCCTGTTTATTTCATCTGCCAGTACAATATTACTAAATATCGGGCCTGATTGAAATTTGAAATTCCCACCCTTGTCATCGGACTTTGTAATAATATTAGTGCCCACGACATCGGCCGGCATCAAATCAGGAGTAAACTGAATCCTGGAAAACTGAAGATCCATAACTTTTCCTAAAGTTTTAACCAATCTAGTCTTCCCTAAGCCGGGAACGCCTTCTAGAAGGACGTTCCCTCCTGCAAATATTGAAATCAATACCTGCCGTATAAGATCCTTCTGCCCGACCATGTGCTTTGCAACTTCCTTCTCTATCCTAGCTGCGGCATCTATAACGTTTTTAATATCTTTCTCGTTAACCTCCATTGCGACCTCCCAGTATACTCATAATAAATCTGTTTAACTACTTGAACCCTAATCTGTTTTGGAACGATTAAAATATAAGTTCCAACTCTGGGATAAGGTGTTTCAAAAAAATTCATTAGTCAAAATTTATAGTTCAAACCCAATAATGAAGCTATAAAGCTTCAGACATAGGAACATTATTTTGCAAAGCAAAAAATGTAAATCAGCTTTTTTGAAACACCCATTGACCAGTTATTTTTTTGGAATCACCTAACGAAAAAACTTGATTTGATAATGTTCTCACAATATGAGAATAAGAAGTTATTTTTTCGTTATCCCTTACTGCCTTAATTATATAACTTTATTAGTTTATTTTTTACTCCAAGGTAGTAAAATAATCCCTTACCATATCCTTCATTCCGGATGGAATCTGTGCCTCACTCAAGCCTGACATCGCTTCATCCTTGTATTCACTATACACCTCACTGTAAGGTACTTTGCTGGTTTCGCCAAAGGGAATACTCTTCACATCATTCCACTGGCTCTGTCCACTGTTATTCTTTGTACCACTAACCTGAGATGATTGCGAATCTCCTCCCAATCTATTTGGAGCATATATAGCTGAATACTCCTCTTCTTTTCCACCTCCGGGTTTTTTTACACCACCGGAAGACTCACCTGCTTTATAGCCTGCATCATTATTTGTTGAGCCCTCACCTGCTCCTCCACCCGACATCTGACCGCTCATACCTTGTCCTTGGCCGCCTTGGCCACTCTGACCGCCCTGTCCTCCCTGTCCATTCTGACTTCCTTGTCCGTTTTGAGTACCCTGTTCACCTTGACCACTCTGACTTCCTTGCCCATTTTGAGACCCCTGTCCACTTTGACCACTCTGAGAAGACTGGCTACTTCCTGCTTGATTTCCTGACTGACCTGCCGAACCAGCTTGCGCACCTTGTTGAGTATTTCCCATTTGATTACCACCCTGCTGTCCACTGTTTTGGGATACATTGAGGTTAATGCCTGCCTGTTTTGATATGGCATACTTTGAACTGTTTAGCATTTCCATCAACTGGTCAATATTCATATTCTCACTCTGTTGTAATGCACTTAAGCTTTTCGCACTGTTTTCAACAGATTTGGACAGATTGGCTGAAAGGTTTTGAAGGTTGTTAGCAGCGGAGTTCATATTACCTGATTTCAACGTTTCAGACAATGCCGTCAAGTCCTCTTTTAGCTCATTGTCTGTAATTTCCTTGGCCGCCTCTTCTAACTGCTCTGCAAGGTCTTTCAATTCTTCCTTGTCTGCATTTTCTAATTTCTCTTTCATCTCTTCAATTGCTTTGCCTACTTTATCTGAATCCCCCTGTTTCAGGGCTTCGCTTAAATCTTTCGACAAAGTATTGGCTGAGAGCTTTTCGGATATCTTCTGAAGGTCCTCGCGTATTGTGCTGTTTTTTAATTTATCGAGTTCATGTCTTGCCTTAGACAAAGCTTTCAGCGCATCTTCCTCGTTTTTAGAACTGTTTAAATCTTTTAACAATTCATCAACTTCCTTATTTATTTCATCGAGCTTTTTATCTGATAAAGCTGAGGACTTTTTTATTTCTTTGCGCTTTTCATCAAGCTTCTCTACTTGTTTTTTAGTCTCATTAATTATGTCCTCTTTAGTTTCAGCTCTCTCTTTAGCAACAGTTGGGATAAGTGAAGTTACAAAAACCACCAACAACAAAGCAACCCCAATACATATCTTCAAGATGGGTACTTTTAAAGAGTATAAATTTCTAAAATCAGCATTAGATAATGCTTTTAAAGTATCTTCCCTTTGCATTTTCACTACAGTCCCATCTTCATTCTGAAGCTGGTATGCCGTAACCAATCTTTCCTTCAAACCCAACGAATCAGCTATTTGAATGGTCTTTAGGTCTTTAGGCCCTAAAAATATTGAAACCAACAATGACGACAAGATGACACTTAAGTATATTCCTATAAGCTTATCCTTAACAAAGGGAATAGGAAATAACAATGCTGCACTAGATAAAAGAAGCGACAAAACACCTGCAAAAACAAAAGCATAGGTCCAGCAAACAAAAGCTTTATTCAGATGTATTCTCCTCTTTAGAGGCCTAATAGCTTTAAATATTTCTTTTATATCCATATTATCACCTTCTTCTAGTATCCTTTACTTATCACCAGTAAAAAAGCTTCACTATAAATTCACCACCGGTATAATCTAGTCCCATAACCCAATCAAATATATTGTAATGCTCCCACACTATTTAACAGGCTTTAGTCTCCATGCACTTATATATATTAGTAAAGCTGAAAGTAAAACATCAAATCCTAAATTAATCATCCATGACTTTATAATTATATTAGCACCAAAATCACCTTTTGAAAGAGATACTAATGTTCCAAAAAAAGAATTATTTGAGGCTGTATTTTCAATAACAGTGCCAAACCCGAAAAGCGGATTAGCAAATAAAAATGCCACAAGTTCATAATATTTAGGCTCGTTTCTAAATTGAGTAGTAAAAAAGAAAAATAGTGCCATAATTATATATGTGCCCGCCGTTAAAAATCCGATTGTCAAATATGTCATAACAATTGAAACTATCGTCTTTTTAAATATCGTTGAATAAAATATACCCAAACTTCCAAGCATCAAAGCAGTTATTATATAGAAGAAAAACAATAATATCAAATTAGAAATTTCAACACCACCAAACATGAACACAATACCCATAATAGGTAGTGACGCAGTAATAAGTAATAATACATTTGCAATGGATACAAATATTTTTCCTAAAACCACTTTATAAGTGGAAAAACTAGTACATAAAAGAAGATCTAAAGTCTGCCGTTCTCTTTCACTGCTTATCGCGCCACCTGTCAAAACCGGAGTGATAAATAACAACAAAAGCAGCTGAAAAAAGGCAAGAGTGTTAAAAGCATTTATAGCCACCCTCGGATTAAAACTTTGAAGACCATGAATAGACATTTGGTCATTTGCTAAGAAATACAAATATATTACTAAAAGGAGAAATCCCAAATACAGCGATATCAACAAAGGAGCTCTCCAACCTCTCATTGTTGTTTTTAGTTCTTTCTCAATTACAGGATTAATTTTCATTTTCTTCTCCCCCTATCAAATGCATGAAAACAGATTCAAGATTTCTATCTACTTCACAAAAAGAAACTACAGGTATCTCATTTTTAATTGCCGTCTTCAAGATTTCTGCCATAATCTCATTTGTTCCGTGAAAATCCGCTTCTAAATAATCATTATGTACGCTAACTGCGCCAATAGAAGGCTGTTCCTTCAGCATTTTTACAGCGCCTTCCAACTCACCTAATACTTTTATACGTATCACTTTTTTCTGTGATGTCTTCTGCATTATTTCTTCAACTGTACCACTTACAACCATTTTACCCTTCTCGATTATACCTATAGAAGTACACAACTCGGCAAGTTCCGGTAAAATGTGAGAACTTATTATTATAGTCTTTCCTAAATCTTTAAGCTCTTTAAGAACTTCCTTCATTTCAACTCTGGCTTTCGGATCTAAACCCGATGCTGGTTCATCAAGTATAAGCAACTCCGGATTGTGTATAAGGCTTCTTGCAAGGCAAAGCCTTTGCTTCATACCTCTCGAGAGATTATCTACATAAAAGTCCTTCTTTTCTGAAAGATTTACAAGTTCTAGTAATTCGTCGGACAACTTAGCTCTCTGACTTTTTTCAATCCCATAAACACCAGCGTAAAAATCCATATATTCTGTCACCTTAAGGTCATCATAAACCCCAAAGAAATCCGGCATATACCCTATTTTATTTTTAAAGGAGGCTGGGTATTTCAATATGTCCATTCCAGCAACAACTACCGAACCGGATGTAGGTTTTAAGAGTCCTGCTACTATTCTCATTGTAGTTGTCTTGCCCGCACCATTTGCCCCAACAAAACCATATATATGACCTTTACCAATTTCAAGCGAAAGGTTGTCAACTGCCTTGAATTTTCCATAACTCTTGACAAGATTATTAATTACCAACATTATTTTTTCACCCCGCTTATGCTTATTTCCGGCTTCCACAAATATACGTTTCCACCAACAGACTCATCAATATTAATTCTTACTTTAAGCTTTATACCATTTTCAGCATCAACGTAACTTTTTGCTTCCTCTTTAGCCTCGAAGACATCCCCTATACTCTCCCAATCAGACAGAACCTTGTTGTAAATAAACAACTCATAACTAGCACCACTAAACTCTTCTAATTGAACTCCACTATTACTATATTTTTCTTTCATATACTCAGGTATTGAAGTTGACCAATCTATTGCAAATTTATCAACAAGAGTGTCCTTCGGAAGCTCAAATCTATAAAACACCTCAGTGTCTGCATATGCGGTTACATCATCATATTGACCTCTATAATCAATATTTTCGCCACCCTCAAATATTGGGCTTATTACTCCTTTAGGTATATCAAATCTTTTACCCTTTTCAAAGAAAATTTCTTCAAATGCATATACTATATTTGTATTATAAGCCTTTGCTTTCTTTCCGTTCACCTTTATATCATAATCAACATTTTCAAAATTTAATGCAACAAAAGCCATCTTACTACTATCATGAAATATAATGTTGTTACGACCCCTTTCCAAACTTTGCAAAGCACTTCTTTTCCTATTTTGTTCTTTCCAATCCTTAGGCCAATTATTGTTAACTCCGCCATAGTTAAAATATCTTGAATCCAAAAACTGATAGAAGTTTTTTATTAAACTCTTATCATCAAATGAAAAAGATATTTTTTTCTCTTCATTCGGAAGTATATTTCCAACCTCCACAAAATTTTCACCTACTACTATAAAGGAGTCTTCAAAAGCAAAACCCGTGTCATTTCTTATCTCTGCTGAAAAGACATTACCGTCTATACTCATATTTTTTATCAGGGTTCCCTCATAACTTTGAGTTTGGCTTGTATTCAAAATACAAGGTTCCCACATACCCATATTGTATATTTCATGAGCCATAATATCATTTGTATAAATTTTACTCTTTATTTGAGCATTTTTATAGTCTTCGTCAGAATAGTTATAATTATATCCATTATCGTGTTCGTTCTCCCTAATTACTTCAATCTTATAATTTTGTGGATATTCAAGAAGCATCTTACCTGCTCCATTGTTAAATACTCCAGATGTGGTTTGTATTTCTGCTATTTTGTTTTGAGAGTCAAGGTGTATAATTGAAGAATTATTCATAACAGCTGATGTGTACCTTGTTCTAAATCCGGCAGCATATATTATTCCTATACATATCACAGAAAGTATGGGAACAACAACCCAACTGTAATCCCTTTTGTCCTTCAATTTCAAAACAATGTATAGTAGTGGACCAACTATTACTATATACAACAGAATAATTAACATCAACGTTTTATATGGTGGTGTTTGATCTTCTGGTACTTGACGTACTACTGAATCGTAGTCGTAATAGCTTCCACTGCTATATCTTTCGTTAATAACTTTCTGAATACTTTCATTCATTATCCTCTTCCACATCTCTCCAGCGCTCCCCCACACTGAAATGGGGCTAATCGTGGGATCAAAAGCAATAAATAGTATTTTTCCATTAGCTTTTTTATAGGACGCTGCTAGCGGGTTAGTTTCATCTCCGATTAGAATCTTACCTTCTCCTACATTTCCTGTTGACACTTCAACAGCATCATCAGGTGCACTTCTCTCAGTAAATTTCCCAACGGCTTCAGCTATGGACTCCTTTTTGCTTCCAAGTATTTCAAATGGCTTTAGCTGATTGCTTAGACCAGAATAAACCTTCTTTGCATTTGTACCCCCGGCAATTATAAGCGCGTTGCCCTCATCTACCCATTTTTCGAGTGTCTGAATTTGTTTATCTGACAAAAGGGAAGTATCATAATCTGCAATTACTATATAATCAAAGGTTCCAAACCCCTTTAAATCATTTGGGAGAGTTTCTTTATTAAGTTGAATCATTTCTGCTGAGGTTTCAATCATAGACCCCTTTGCTTCATCATATACAACCATTCTCCCATACATTGGTCCTTCTGTCTTGTTTTGTTTAATTATTAAACCGTTCAAAACCCTTAGTTGATTGTATGACTCCCCTAACACACCAATAACAGGAGTTCCCGGCGACAAAACTTTATTAAAAGAATATTCTACCTCTTTAATTACCCGTCCCTTGCTCTCAATCTTAACTTGAACTTTCCTGTTAGCTGTGCTGATTGGTACATTCAAAATCAAATTCTTAGTAGAGCCTTCCGGCAACTCAAAGTTTATTGCATAAACCGTCTTGCTCCGATAACTTGTATCAATTATCACCTGTGCTTCTCCGGAAAAACCTTCACCTTTGTTCACAAGGGTTATATTAAAAGGCGCATCCGCTCCAACCTTGACCACATCTTCATACCCAGCGGTAACAGTGACTTCTACACTATTTGAATTTGGTGCTGCTAGGGTACTTGTTGAAAATTGTAAAATTAGTGCTGTAACAATTAAAAACATACCCAAAAATACATTTCTTCTTCCCATAAAACTATACATCTAAAATCACCTCATATAATTAGACTTTCTAAAATTAAAAAAGTTTCAATATGTAACCTTTTTACATTATCCAATTGTAACAATTATTTATATTTTAGTAAACAATTATAATTATTAATATTTTATAAACAATTATTTTAGATTGTTGTTTTGTATTTTCTCTTGTTAATTTTTTAACACACATAGATATATAGATTCATAAGCTTTATATTTTTTTATATATCAATACACTTTATTAAGGCCAGATTGAATTTTGCTATAAATATGGCAAAAATGCTTATACAATTATATTGCACATTTGCAATTTATAATTTAAAAATAGATATAGAATCATTCAGTTCTTGTGCCATTTTATTAAGAAGTTTAGCTTGATTTGAAAGCTCTTGAATGTCCAATATCTGTTCTTGTGCAGTTGCAGATATTTCCTCTACTGTTGCTGCAGTTTCTTGGGAAACAGCAGAAATATTATTGATGGACTCAAGTGTTTTTTTCCTTGATGAAAGAATAACATTAACGGATTCACCAAACGTATCCATATAATTATTTATTTCATCCATAGACTTAAGGATAGCGCTAAAGGAACTATTCGCCTGGCTAACCGCCTCTAGCTGCTGTTTAATAATTGACTGTGTATTATTTGCGGAATTTGAAGCAAATTCGGCTTTTTTTTGGATATTGCCGATTACTGTACTTATAGTCTTCAATGCGTCTTGCGTTTGATCAGCAAGTTTTCTAATACTCTCGGCAACTACAGCAAAACCTCTACCCGCTTCTCCGGCTCTTGCTGCTTCAATAGCAGCATTTAACGAAAGAAGATTGGTTTGATTGGATATATCTCCTATAAACTTTATTATTTTTTCTATTTGCTTCATATCGCTATTCAAGGTATTTATATTATTAACTATTTCTTCAGACACTGATCCGGTCTGTATAGATTTTTTATTAAGAGACTCAACAGCAATCATAGCATTTTCACTAAGTACTTTTGTATGTTCTATAATTTTGACAGACAGTTCCACATTTTCATCGACTATATTTATATCTTCAGATAACTTGTTTACAAACTCAACTGTGTCTAAACTAGTAGCCGCCTGCTCAGATGCTCCTTGTGCAATTTGAATCATGCTTGCTGAAACTTGTTCTGCCAAATTCAAATATGCAGTTGAAAGGCCGGTGACGTCTCCTGCACTTTTCAATACTTGAGTAGAAGATTCTCTAACTCTTGACACAAGATTTTTTATATTCTTAATCATTTCATCAAAATCGCTGCTCAAACCAGAAATCTCATCATTAAATATATCATTTATACATATATTTAAATCTCCATTTCTTGCATTTTGCATAAAGGTTTTAAGCTTGTGTAATGGTGAAAGAATACTCATGGAAATAATTAGAGATAGTACTATTGCAAGAAAAAATATTAACATACCCACTTGAAATATTGTTGTACCAATATTAGTAGAATCTTCTGTTATATATTTCATAGGTATTGTACCAATTATATACCAGTCAGTGTTTTCGATCAGAGAATAACAAAACATATAACCTAATGAATTGACCGTTCCTTTTATAGATTGATCTTTTACCTGTGTGTTAATTTCATTAATAACCTCTAAGTTTGAGTAAGTCGTCAATAATGGGGTCTTTTTCGTATCTTTACTTGAGATCACTATCCCTTTGCTGTTTACAATAAACACTTCAGAAGAATCCGTGATATCAACTGATTTGTATGTATCTGAGAAAAAGTTCTCATCTAAAATAACAACAAGTGTCCCCAACACACTACCTGATAAATCGTTATAAATCTGCTTAAGAACTAAATTATAATTTTTATCTCCAATATTATCAGCTATCCATACACTATTTCCTTTTGCTTCTTCTGCCATCTGTACATAATCATCTATCAAATTTATGTTTCTAAGAATTTGATAAGGAGCACTAGCTCCGATCACCACTCCATCCGATATAACAACAGCACCTTCACAACTCTTTATTGTTGTTTTTAAAAACTTTGCTTTCAAAACCCTATCCATTTCTACTTTAATATCCTGTAACCTACTCTTGTCTTGCTTAAACTTTTTCATGTTAACTATAACATCTGTATTATTATTAAATTCTTTACAGCTATCATCTATGATTTTCATTGTAAGTCTTATATTCTGAGCAGACTGTGCAAATATTGCACTTGAAAAAAATTGAATTTTGTTTTCAACAGCCGAACTTGATTTGCTGTAACTGAAATATCCTAAAACAATCAAAGGTAAGCTTGATAATAAAACAAAGAACAATATAAGCCTTTTCTTTATACTTATAAGCCTGAACAGTGAAGAAAAACGATAAACCCTTCCATATATATGCTCTACCCATTTGGACTTAATCATATTAACTGCCCCCAAATCAATATTTTGGTATAAGAAATAAAGATATAAAAAATATGTATAAGAAATTGCGGATGATATATTTTTATGGTACTTCCAAACAGTCAAAATCAGGCTTGAAATTCAGTGCTTTAATAGATATGCAGAAAATTTGAAATGTATAATTATATTATATCATAAAAACCAACCAAACACCATATATTACATAACCAAAGCATTATTTTTTTGATTAGTAATAAATACCTTAAAAGTAAAGTTGCCATACCTTTCAATGCTAGAACATTAAAAAATAGGTACCAAAACGAAACAGGCACCTATTTTTTGTCACTTAATTTTCATAGAAAATATTATGCTTTTTTCATTGCAATAGCTTCTTTTGCTTTAGCTATAATGTTTTCAGCAGTTAATCCGTATAATTTCATAACTTCATTTGCTTTACCGGACTTACCGAATTTATCCTGAACTCCTACCATTTTTACTGGTACAGGATAATTTTCCACAAGAACTTCTGCTACAGCACTTCCAAGTCCGCCAATTATATTGTGTTCTTCGCATGTAACAATAGCACCGGTTTCCTTAGCGGCCTTAATAATTATATCTTTGTCGATAGGCTTTATTGTATGAATGTTTACCACTCTAGCATTTATGCCTTCGCTCTTAAGTTGTTCTGCTGCAACAACTGCTTCTGATACCATAGTACCTGTACCAATTATTGTCACATCTGTTCCTTCCGATACTGTAACACCTTTACCGATTTCGAACTTGTAAGTATTTTCATCGAATATCACTGGAGCTACCATACGTGAAAATCTTAAGTATACAGGACCATCAACTTTAGAAGCTGCTATAGTTGCAAGCCTTGCTTCTACACCGTCTGCCGGACTTATAACCGTCATGTTTGGTACTGCCCTCATCAATGCAATATCTTCTATTGACTGATGGGATGCACCATCTTCTCCAACTGTAAGACCAGCGTGAGTAGCACCTATTTTTACATTTAATGCTGGGTAACATATGGAGTTTCTAACCTGCTCAAAAGCCCTTCCTGCTGCAAACATTGCAAAAGTACTCGCAAATACTACTTTACCGCAAGTAGCTATTCCTGCTGCCGCTGCCATCATGTTGGATTCAGCGATCCCCATATTAATAAACCTTTCGGGATATTTCTTCTTAAATACTTCAGTCTTTGTAGACTTTGAGAGATCGGCATCAAGAACCACAATTCTTGAATCTGCTCCTATCTCTGCAAGAGCATTTCCATACGCTTCTCTTGTAGCTATACCTTTTGACATCTAAATTATACCTCCATTCCAGCTAAAACTGCATCCAGCTCAGCTATAGCAGTATCTCGCTGCTCTTTATTCGGGGCTGAACCGTGCCATCCGGCTTGATTTTCCATAAAGGAAACTCCCTTGCCCTTAACAGTCTCAGCAATAATCATAGTAGGCTTGCCCTTAGTCTTCTTAGCCTCATCTATTGCCTCAATGATTTGAGAATAGTCATGTCCGTTTATGACAATTACTTGCCAGCCAAAAGCTTTAATCTTCTCATTTAATGGTTCAGGGGACAAAACTTCACTGATTTGTCCATCTATCTGTAGATGGTTGTGATCTAGAAACGCAATAAGATTGTCCAATTTGTAATGAGCTGCTGACATCAATGCTTCCCAAACTTGACCCTCTTGGGTCTCACCGTCACCTAAAACGGCGAATACGTTATAATCCTTATTGTCGATTTTCCCTGCCATAGCCATACCAAAAGCAGCGGATATTCCCTGTCCTAGAGAACCTGTAGACATATCAACTCCCGGTACATATCTCATGCTGGGATGTCCCTCAAGAAAGCTGTCTATACTTCTGAATTTAACTAATTCTTCTTTTGGAAAAAATCCTTTCTCTGCTAGCGCTGCATATAACGCAGGAGAACAATGTCCTTTTGAAAGAACAAACCTATCCCTGTCTTCCCACTTTGGATTCTCTGGGTCTACCCTCATCTCTTTAAAATACAGCACAGCCATGATATCTGCGCAAGAAAGTGATCCACCGGGATGACCTGACTGGGAACTAAAAACTTGCTCAATTATGTGCTTCCTTAGTATCGTTGAGTACTTCTTTAGATCTTTTATCTGACTTTCGTTCATGATACATCTCCTAAGAAAAATTTTTTCCTAATTATTATACTACAATACCAACTTTTAGTCTATACGGTTATTCAAGAAAAAATTCTTTTAGACCATGGATTTCTTGAAACCTGATTTGAGGGGGGTGTTTATAATTAGGGGGCGTTGCTTTGAGGAACTTGTAGGGAGGGAAGTACCTATTGTTTTAGTGTCAAACAACTCCATTACATGACCTTTGCAAAGAATCTGTAGCCTCAGCTTGATAATTTTCGCCGCGTCTATGCGACATCCTGTCGCGAGACGCTAAAAATGCCATCCGTGGCATTTTTGCTTCAAATTATCAAGCTTTCGGCAACAGCTTACCTCTTTCGAACGAAGTGAAAGAGGTAAAAGCGAAGGGACTCGATGTCCCGTAGCTTTTTTTCTAATGCTCAGGTCAAGTAATTACGTCATTTGACACTAAAACAGGTTTGAAGCGTAGTTTGGTTTATTGGCCTTACCTATTCATAGGTTTTGAATCCTTCACCTAGGACTTCGCGTACATCAGCTAATATTATGAAGGCATTATGATCGATGCTTTTGACTATGTTTTTTAATATGGGTATCTGTCCTCGGTTTAGTACGCATAGTAGAACCTTTTTATTATTTCCTGTGTACATACCTGTTCCTTCTAAGGCTGTTACTCCTCTGTCTAGATTGTTTAAAATTTTTGCTGATATAGGTTCGGACTGGTCGGAAATTATAAACACAGCCTTGGCAAAGTTTACGCCTTCTAGTATAGCGTCAATTACTTTTGAACTGATAAATAGAGTTACAATTGCATATAAACCTAGTTGAAAACTCTTAAACGCTACTGAGGCTAGTATTATTATACTTGTATCTATAATCAGAAGGGTCTCTCCCATTGTAAACACTGGCACAAAATGGTTTATTATTCTTGCTGCAAGGTCTGTACCTCCTGTAGTAGCACCCGATCTGAACACAAGTCCTAACCCTAACCCCATAAAAAAACCTCCAAAAAGGGAATATAAGAGAATATCCTGTGAATAAATCACCCCTTGGGACATGTCTCCGACCTTTTGTGTAAAAGTACTTGTAAAAGGCTCTGAAAGGTCAATTACAACAGATAATAGCACCGTACCAAACAACGTTTTTATTACAAATTTCCTTCCAATAAACCGCATGCCTAATATAAACAACGGTATGTTTAAAGCAAGCATTGTAATGCCCACCGAAAACTTTCCATTGCTCAAGTAGTACAAAACAGTAGCAATTCCGCTTGCACCTCCTGGTGCAATTTTATACGGAACCAAAAATATATTTATTGAGGCTGCTGTTATTATTGATCCAACAACAATCATTAAATAGTCCAGCCAATACCTAGATACTTTTTCTTTAAAAAACATTGTTTACCTCTTACAAATACTTCAAATTTATTTTATGTTTCCCAAAATTTAATAGTTATATCCACACACATGCTTAAGCCGCAGACAAGTTGTTAAACTTCTCTGGGACAAACACTTTTTAATGCTTCCCTAAATATTATTCAATCCACTTTTATTGAATAATATGTTTATGCTATAATGTGATGGACATAATATAATTGGTTTTAAAACTACCAAAAGGAGATTGTAATGAAGGTTCTGCATTTGATTGGTGGAGGAGATATAGGCGGCGCAAAAAGCCATGTTCTCTCTCTCGTAAATGAGCTTGGTAAACATATAGAGATAAAGTTGATAAGTTTTAGGACTGGTGCCTTTGCTGATGAAGCTTATGCATTAGGTATAAATATAGATATCGTGAAAACAGGCACAATTTTTTCTGATGTCAAAAAGGTTTTGGAAATAATAAAAAAAGAGGGTTACGATCTTATCCATTCCCATGGTGCAAAAGCAAATATGGTAGCTGTGGCAGTTAAAAAAATCACAGGGCTTCCTGTGGTAACAACAGTTCACAGTGATTATAGGCTTGACTATCTGCAAAACATTTTCAAGATGTTTTCTTTCGGCATGGTAAATACACTTGCTCTTAGATTGATAGACTATTATATAGGTGTGTCGAAAAACTTTAAGGATATGCTGATTGAGAGAAGATTCAACCCTGAAAATATATTCACTGTTTATAATGGTATTAATTTTGAAAATAAGGAGCTGAAGCTTACAAAAGAAGAATTTTTGTCAAAATATAAGCTTAATTTTGGTAAAGATGATGTTATAATTGGAATTCTTGCAAGGCTTCATCCGGTAAAAGGAATAAGTACTTTTCTTCAAGCTGCTGCCGAGGTAGTTAAAAAAGCTCCTTCTGTAAGGTTTTTAATAGCAGGAGATGGTGAGGAAAGGAAATCGCTAGAACGAAAATCCGCTTCTTTAGGCCTCGAAAAAAATGTTTATTTTCTTGGCTTTATAAATGAACCTCTTGAGTTTGTTAATGCCATTGATATTAATGTCCTCACATCGCTAAGCGAAAGTTTTCCCTACTCAATATTAGAGGGAACTCTATTTAAAAAAGCAACTATCAGCAGTAATGTGGGTGGCATTTCAGACCTTATTGACAGTAACCGAAACGGTTTTCTTTTTGAACCTAAAGATTATCAAATGCTAGCAAAACACATGCTTACATTAGTTTATAAGCCTGAACTCAGACAAGAAATGGGCGAAAAAATACACCAGAAGGCAAGTACATTTTTTTCTCTTGAGAATATGTGCAATACTCAGCTTGGAATATATGAAAGCATCCTAAAAAGAAAAGGTACCAAAAAAGTTCCACGGAACCATTATGATGCCATAATTTCCGGATACTATGGTTTTAAAAATGTTGGCGATGATGCAATGCTTATGGCTATAATTGATAACCTTAAGATGTATAAAAACGATCTTAGAATACTGGTGCTTTCAAAAAATCCGCTTGAGACAAGACGCATTTATAGTGTTGATTCAATATACAGAATTAACCTTATTCAAATACTATCTATAATGAGAAACTCAAAACTCTTTATAAGCGGTGGAGGAAGCCTTATACAGGATAACACAAGCACTCGTTCCCTCATATATTATCTAGGAATGATCTGGCTTGCGAAAAAAATGCAGATGAAGGTAATGATCTATGCAAACGGAATTGGCCCATTAAATAAAAAGAGCAATAGAAACCTTACAAAATATGTTGTAGACAAGGTAGATGTCATTACTTTGAGAGAAGAATTGTCCTACAAGGAACTTGCCAGCTTAAATATAAACAAACCTAAAATACATGTAACAGCCGATCCAGCCTTCACTATAAAACCTGAAAGTGTAGAACATACAGATTATTTGTTAGCAGATGAAGGCATTGACCCAAAGGCATCCTATATAGGGATTTCAGTCAGAAAATGGTACGGTCATGATAAGTATGAGACAACCCTTGCCAAAATAGCTGATTACATAATAGAAACCTATGACATAGACATATTGTTCATTCCAATGCACTATCCCGGTGATCTTGTAATTATTGAAAACATTCGGGCTAAGATGAAAAATAAAAGTTTTGCTATCAGCAAAAAACATTCTGTATCGGAGATTTTAGGGATAATAGGCAAAACAGAAATGTTAATAGGCATGAGGTTGCATGCTTTAATATTTGCTGCGAGTATAGGGGTACCTATTGTAGGTATTGTTTATGAACCCAAGGTTGAAGGTTTCTTAGAGTATTCAAATCAAGCTTCGGTAGGTCATGTGAATTCCCTTGAATTTGATAAAGCGAGAGAAATAATTGATAACGTATGGAAAAATAGAGAACGCATTAAAGAAGATTTAAAAAACACTACAGCATCACTAAAAGAAAGTGCATTGAACAATGCCAATATTGCAGTTGATATTATCAAAAATCAATAAGGCCATTTCAAAAAATAACGTGTACAACATTTAGGTCACAAAACCTGTCAAACCTATTTTTTTGAAATGGGAAAAGTGTAAAAGGAGTTTGTATGAGAAGGACTGTTAATATTTTAGATATACCTGTTGATAATGTGACAATGGAAGAAGCGGTAGAGAGGTTTAAAGCTTTAGTGAGTGAGCCTAAGTTTCACACAATTTATACACCAAATGCAGAAATAATGATGGCCGCCCAAAGAGATCCCGAGTTAAAGGATATTTTAAGTAAAGCAGATATGCTTTTGCCCGATGGGGCAGGAGTTGTACTTGGATCAAAAATTATCGGAACGCCTTTAAAAGAACGTGTTGCAGGCTTTGATTTTTCAATTGAATGCTTTAAGCTGTCTTCAAAAACGAATATATCATATTTCTTTTTTGGAGGAAAACCCGGAGTTGCAGAGGAAGCAGCAAACAAATTAAAAATTGACAACCCCGATATTAATATTGTTGGAATAAGAGACGGATATTTTTCACCCGAGGAAGAAGCAGACATAATTGAAGCTATAAATTCTTCAAGAGCTGATGTTCTTCTTGTTGGTTTAGGAGCACCAAGGCAGGAAAAATGGATTTACAAAAACAAAGACAGGCTGAATGTAAAAATATGCATAGGTGTTGGTGGTACATTTGACGGAATTGCGGGAGTTGCCAAAAGGGCTCCACTGTTTTTCCGAAAAAACGGACTGGAATGGTTGTACCGCCTTTATAAAGAGCCTTGGCGTTATAAGCGAATGATGGATTTGCCAAGATTTGTTCTTCTTGTAACTTTCAAAAAATTAGGTCTGAAGAAATAATATTACCCAACCCTTCGTATAGTGTAGATTTTCAAATTGTGGAAATTAAATATAAATTCAAAGAGAAAAACTT
The DNA here is from genome assembly GCA_023421115.1 of Bacillota bacterium. Lineage (GTDB taxonomy): Bacteria > Bacillota > Clostridia > Acetivibrionales > Acetivibrionaceae > Acetivibrio. The sequence goes on from JAEZUI010000221.1 coordinate 22,180, forward strand.
ATATGTTGCTTTAATGAGTTGGACCTATATGATGGCAGATAAGTCAGTCCATCATATAGGTCCAATAGCTACAAAAATAGTTTTATAGTTTGTAGCAGCTAATTTTTAATCTGATTATAATGGAATTATGGCTCAATCCCCCAGACCTTAACACCTGATATGTAAGCAGGAGTATTATTCCATAATGTATAATAATTCGAATCCTTGAAGGAGTAATCATTTGTCTGATTATATGAACTCCAGTTTGACTTCGATATCCTCGATAAAATCTCAATAGAACTTCCTGACTGTAGAGTTCCGGCATTACTTGCAAAACCTATTTCAAGGTAATAATCTGCATTAGTACCAGGTGATTCAAGCCTTACAAAATTAGTTGTTAATTTTGAAGGATCATTGTTTGTCCACCAATCACAGAAGAAATTCTGACCAGTTTCTCCGTCAATAGTATAGTAATATCTTATTTTTACATCAGATAAGTTTATTGACGTAGAACCTTTATTACTGACTTTGAATTTCATACTAATACCATTTGTTGAACTTGAAGTATCACCATTATAAAATTCAACCTCAAGGTCACCCGACGTTGTAGGCGAAGGAGTAGGCGTTGGGGTTTGTGTGGAGGTTGTTGTAGGGGTTGGTGTAGGCGTTTGTGTGGGGGTTGGTGTAGGAGTTGGTGTAGGAGTTGGTGTAGGAGTTGGTGTAGGAGTTGGTGTAGAAGTTGGTGTAGGAGTTGATGCTGCCAATATGTATTCAATTTCAGAAAGTTGCAAAAAGCCGTCTCCGTTGTTCTTTGTAATGTTGAGCTTATAATATAAATACTTTGTAGAATTGTTAAAGCTATAATTCTTTTTCTTAAATCTGCTTTCAAAAATTTCATTACTTCTTTGATCTAATATATCCCAGTCTTCATTATTGTTTGAAGCCATAAGTGTCCATGTCTTGGGATCCCTCTGCGGATAGTCATTTGCTGAAGTAATAGAATAACTTGCTATGGCAGTTGGATACAAGTATCTGAAAGTGATCCAGCTTGAGCTGTTAAAACTAAGCCATTTGGTTTCTGGTTTACCATCAAAAGCCTTTTCTTTTCCCTCATTAGGCTTATTTTCACTCCCTGCAGTTACTTCGTAGAAATTTATTTCACTTAATTGAAGCATGCTGCTACTACTTTGAAGCTCAAGCTTATAATAAAGGAAACTATCTACATTACCATCAGTTGCATAGAACTTGGTCTGGAATCGGTCTCCAAAAGACTGATTACTTTGTGAATCAAGCAAAGCCCAATTGATATTGTCTTTAGATGCCCATAGCCTCCAACTTTTTGGGTCTCTTTCCGGTGAATCATTGGCCGAGCTTATAGAATATGAACTAACAGTTATAGGCTTACCAATATTATATGTAATCCAACCACTATTTTGGAAAATGAGCCATTTAGTGTTTACATTATTGTCAAAAGCCTCCTCCTTGCCTTCTCCATTTATAGAATTATCTGCACTTGCTGTAATTTGAGGTATAGAAGAATACTTATAGCCCAAAAGTTGAATCTCTGAAAGCTGTAGTGAATTTCCTCCAGAATTGCTTAGCGCTAACCTGTAATACTTGTATGCCTTAGTATTATTAATGTCAAAGTTTTTTGTCTGAAGTCTCGAACTAAAAACCTGTGCGGTTCTACTATCTAGAGTTTCCCAAGTCAGGTTATCATTTGATCCATATAGAGTCCATCCAGACGGGTCTCTTTCCGGAAAATCATTTGCTGAGCTTATAGAATAATCGGTAACAGTATATGCAGCATCATTGTCGAATTTATATTGGATATATCCTGTGTTGGCAGAAATAAACCATTTGGTATTCAGGTTATTGTCAAATGCATTTTCTTTATCCTCATTCTGAGGACTTGAATTATCCACGGTTATACTTCCTTGCTCTGTAATGTCTATCGGTAATGCCCTGCTAAACGTAAATTGAGTTCCGGTAGCGTTTATATCCGTCAGCCTAATGGAAGGCGCATAACTGTTCCACCAATTAGAGTTAGGGTTAGTTTCAGGACCGAAACTATCTTTGTTTCCTGCATAAAAGAAGTCTTGCGCATTGCTTCCAATGCCGCCCTTCTCCAATTCATACAAACCATCTGCCTGCTCAACAGATACCTTATAATGGGTTGAAGGAGCCATGTTCTGGTAGTTAGAATCTCCGTCCTTATCCACATGCCAGATGAGAAGCCCTTCCCCCGGCATATCTATATAACGCCCCTCTTTTTTTATGCTCTGAATTATAAAGTATTCATCCTTATCAGGGTGCTTGAATACAATCGGATTTAGTGAATTCTGAGTTACCTTTACAGTTGATCCATCGGCGTAATTGTTTAGGTCAATAGCTTCTCCCCAACCTGCAAGTATATTTGCAAAATACGGATTCGGAGGTGGTGGGTTCTTGTGAGTTCCTCCACCACACATAACATCATATCCGTCTACTACGGAGGAATCATATCCATAGTCGTAGGTATCCGGCCACCCACAAAGCGTGTGGCCATTTTCATGGATAATACCATCAATGCTAGGATCATCTCCGATACTCATGATTTGATATCTGCTAAAGGTTACTCCATTGGCCGTAAATGGCTGAATATTAAAAGCATGTGGCCATAATCCATTTGGCGATCCCGCGTCTGCCACACCTGCATACAATACATTTAGGGCAATTACGTTATTTGAACTATCTACAGTAAGTGCTGAGAAATCAAAATTGTTGTCTTTTAAATTCTGCAGTGCTTCTCTTATTAATTCTCCTGGCTTACCGTTTTCATTATTGTCGTAATAAGACTTATCGTACTTTGATGTATAGTAATCGGTTACAATATTGGTATAGACAAGTTTTCCACCCGAGAAATACTCAAAATAGTCTCTGACAGAGCCATTGTTTGAATAACCTGAATAACCGATTTGATTCATCATATTGGATATTTCATCTTTTGATATTTCGGATTCCTTATCTGGAAAGTCTATAAGCAGAGTCAATCCAACTACATTACCAGTAATACCTTGAGTTGATTTGGAATTAATTTCACCAGTAATACCTTGAGTTGATCCGGAATTGAATTCAAGTGAACTTTTAGAATAAATCTGCCCATTATAAACTTTTTCTTTAGCAGCAAATGGTGCATCCTTTAAAAATGCCTCCCAATTCATATCCTCTTTGGCTTTTAATACTTTTGATTTAACCGAATCAACTGAAATTTGAAGGCCTTTTTCAACCTTGAGCTGTACCTCGGGAGATTTTGTTTTGTCACTTACCGAAGTACTTTTGTATACTACTCCTGTGGAAATCAAATCTGTTCCATCTTCATTTAAATCTGCATAGCAAATCCAATTTGTCTCACGGTCACGAATTAACGTATAACCCTCAAGGCTCTCAAGTCTTTGATAAAACTCATCTCCGAACACTTTCACACTAACATACGATTCATCTGGCTGTTTTAATTCAAATACCTCTCCTGAGGAAGGTGCTGCAGATGCAATAACAGCACTTAGTAGTATAATGCCTATTGCTGCAGCTAATAGTACTAGTTTCTTAATTTTTGTAGCCATTTTGTAGCTCCCCTTTCATCCATAGTAAAATTTATATTTATAGCAATATTATCATGAGATATCATTACTACATTGGGTATTATATTTCACATAATTAACTATTACAACATTATTATGTTAAATTTATTATTGTGGATTGTAAATTTGTCATAAAGTATTATTGAATTGTAGGTTATGAGCCTAGCTTTTGGATATTAGTTGGTACTAATGCTAATGATTATTTCGAAGATTATGAAAGTTTTTATTGCTCTTATTTAGATAATATAGTTATACAAAAATATTCTCTCACATCGAGAACTCAATGATTATCTAATTAGCTAGGGACGGTTCCCAGTGTCTCATATTGCTGAGTCACCTAGAACCGTCCCTATTATAACTTTTAAAAGATTGGGTCTGAAGAAATAGGACTAATCAAGTCTTTGCATCATTCTGAGCTTAGAATGTGGAAACTGAGTATAGTAACAATCAGTTTTCTCACCTTTATGCAACGTATTTTTGCTTTTTACTTTTCGGCTTTTCGGGAATTGTCATTTTCAATTTACCTTCATTTATTAAAGGCTGTACATATTTTGACATCATATATGATATTGCTGAAAAATTAAATTCTTTTGCCAATTCTTCCCTTGTTTTTGGTTTTTTGCAAAAATTAATTATATCATTTGATATATATGTTTTTTTATCCATTTTTTGTATTGGCAGGCTATTATATAAAGTTACCTTAAAGACACCTCGACTACTGCTAAATATAGGCTCCGGCAGTTCTGCCTTTGCCATTTCGTGTCTAACGGTCGGTATTCCGGAAAATCGGTTTTCAGTATTTATCATTATTTCAAGCGCAGATGCTATATATGGATTTCTTGTGTCTGCTCCCACTTTACCCAAGTTATCAATGGTTAGTCTACCATATAACCCTCCAGGATTTTCAACTTCAAGTCTGTCCGTATAAAGCATTATCCTGATTGGTGAGTTTTCTGTATTTATACTGTAGTCTCTATGAACAAGAGCATTTAAAATGATTTCTCGAACTGCTTTCATAGGGTACTCAGATTTATCAACTCTTTTTCCTTCTTCGTTAATTATAGTTTTAACACGCATGTTTCTTTGTACAAAATTCAATGCACCCTCCAGCATTTCAGGAATAGTTCCTTCAATTCTTTTATTATCTATAAATCTTGCATTATCTTCTGAAGTATCTCCAATGGCATATCCTGGTACTACAACAGCCGTAATACAAAGCTGTGGAAAATTACCTTGTGGATACAATCCAAAAAGCATTATGCTTGCTAAAGATGATTTTCCTTCTATATTCAAACCACCTAGAGACATTATTTGTTCATCTGTAAGTTTTGCTAAGTTTGGTTTTTCTTTTCGCAATTTTGCCAGATATAGGTTTAACTCTGTTTTGTTTAAATCTGAACCTATCCCCTCGGGAACAGTACGTATTTCATCTTGTATCTTCCTCTTAAATGCCTCATAGCTATATATTTCATATTCAGTCATTGGCATGTCAGAATCTCCCACACGAATATATGAACCTCTTATTTTTCCTGCTCCTCTATAGTAGCAAGGCTTATCATAAATATCACACTCTGATATTTCAGCACTAACTATTGTTTTATCTCCCATTTTTGCCACTGTAAAAAGCGGTCTTATAATAGGTGCCATTTGATTAGCCTGTTCTGTTACTTTTACCTGTAACTCTTGGGCATCATACACTCCTGATATATTATAATTATTTTCTTGATCAATACCAAATATGATTATTCCGCCACCATTTTGATTTGCAAAGGAAGAAAGTGTATCATAAAGTCTTTGTGGTGTCCCACCACTGGCTTTTTTCAATTCAATATTTTGCATTTCACATTGTTTTGCTATAACATCATTTACAAGCACAATTAATTCATCAGCTAACATATTTCCACCAACTTTTATTCGTTTTACTTAATTATATAATTATTTTAGTCAAATTTCAATTAAATTAATCAAGTTTATTTGAAATTAATTAAACTAATTAATAAATTTTTAGCAACTATTGATTAAATCATTGCATTTTATCATTTTAAAAACAGTCTTTGGAATACACATACCATCACATTTTTATACAGAAAGTTGTGAGTAAAATCACACTTTTATGTAAGTAGGGTTTGCTTAACAGATAACAGCGATCAATATTCTAATTATCCCTTAGAAATCTTCTTTATCGATTTCTCTGCCTGCTTCTTAATATACTTCCATGCAGCCTGAGAATCAATATACGCATAATCAGCATTATTAGGATTGTCTTTCTTAATTTTCTCGATCCTATCAACCCACTTTTTTTCATTATCTTCATCTAAGAAATATTCTATGTGATGAATTAAACTTTTATCTTGATATTTGCCTAAAGCGTCAATTACATGTGAAGTAATATGGTCTTCATGCAATATTTCTATAAGGCATTGCTTAGCTTCATCGCTTTTTATAAATCCTAATAATAAAACTATCATTTGCCTAGCTCGACCATTACTTGAATCCTTGACTATATTTATGTAATCTTTAATATATCTTTTATCTCTTATTTCATACAATGCATTACCTATAGCCCATTTATAAGTCATGTTGATTGAAAGGAAGAACTCATTTAACAACTTCTCTGTGGCCTCAGTAAACCCTTTCTTTGTTAAGCATCGTACTAGATATTCTTTGTGTTTTAAATTTACAACCTTATCTAAGTATCTAATAATTATGGGTATAGGCTTCTTATCTTCCGGATGTATAGCTCTTACATCTTCAAAAGTTTTAAAGTTATATCCATAAGAATTTAACTCTTTTAGAAACTCATTCTCATCGATCTTTTCTATCTTCATCCTTATTTCCTTTCTAATCATTTTAAATACTTAATAATTATTTCACCTGCATCAATTAGCTTCTGAAGTGGTCCTATTCACCAAAGTCTCTGCCTGTTTCTTAATACACTTCCATGCAGCCTGAGAATCAATTTAAGCATATTTTATAATTTATATAGCAGATTATTGTTTCAAAAAGAAAAGACGGTTACCCTTTTTGTAGATAGTGATAACCGTCAGTGTTAATTTTGTCCACTTTTCGAGTTATATTAGCTAATCAAACCCCTTACTTTTACTTTAAGAATAACGATTAGCGAATATTTATTGATCTTTTTAAGTCTCCAGATGCTTTAAATACAACTTCCCTCATAGGCTGAACAACCACTTTATTTCCATTAACAGGATGTTCACCTATCCTCTCTGGCAATAATCTTGGCTCTAATACACCAAATCCATCTAAAAAAATTGGTTCTCCAGTTAGTAAGGATTCCTTGATAATATCTTGAAGCGATTGAATAATCACTTCAACATTCTCTTGTCCAATATTAGTTTTTTCAGCTATCCTACTTACTATTTCACTTCTTCTCATATATCTTCACTACCTTTCAGTTTTGTCAGATAATTCAACTTCAAACATAACTTTTGAAAAATTAAATTCAGGTACTTTTCCATTCTTGTAATAATGTGATGTCTTACCCTCTTCAACAAAACAGTCCCTTCCCAAATACTCTTTTACTTCTTCTCTTACATTACTGAATATTGGTTCAAATACACTCTTTGACAAATATAAAACTATTGTATTATCATTGATTTCTTCAACCTTATAACATGGTGTATTAAGTAGTTTATCCTTACCGAACATATCAATATATGCTTTACCAAGTATGACCCCCCAATGTAATTCTGGTATTCTTAAATTAAGGTCTATCGGTTCACACCATTTAGGTAAGCTACAATTAACAATTTCCCCATATGCAGGTTCAATAATATCTGCAAGTTCATAGCACAAATTTAAATATTTCTGGAAATTGATCTTTCTCTGTAAAAAACTAATACTTGCACTTAGGGTAAACAAATTAAAACTTGCCTTTTTTTCCTTTTCCCAAACCATAAAATAACTTATCTTGCTACCGTTCTTCTTTCTTGCTATTAATTGACCTACTGCATACTTATGGTTGTTTTTAATGTGTTTCTGATTTCCTTCTTCATTCATCCACAGTTTTAAAGCACCTTCTAATCCTTCATCATGATAATTCTTTTTTAAAGGTTCGTAGAAATCAAATTTGTCAGGTATAAATTTTTCACCGTATTCTTCAATCTTCTTTAATACTTTAATTGCAAGATTTTCATCTTGAAAGTTCTTTAAACTGTGAAATACACAGCTAATATCATTATACATAAATTCCATCTTTATTTCACCACCACAAAATGTAACTTACACTATTGCTCCAACAGCAACGCTTTCATTATTTTTTAAGTCTGCCGGAATTGTTCCCGCTGCTATGTAAGCTGCTATTACTGCTTCTTGTTGTGTTGTATCGCTTTTTACTACTTACTTAATTTCACTTAAAACTATGCTGCCTTCTTACAATTGTATACATAACGTATCCAATAAATGCACCGATTGTATTCAATATTAAGTCATCCACATCAAAAACACCAACTGACATAATATACTGTATTAGCTCAACTGATAAAGATAATAGTAATGCTCCAAATGATGTCGTAAATATAGGATTATTTCGTTTCCGTCCTGAAATAATTATTGGCATGATAATACCAAACGGTATAAACACTGCTATATTACCAATGATATTGACAGCAAAAGGCATAATATTACTCACATTCTGAATTCTTAAGTAGTTGCCAATATTGCGAAAAGGTATTACATTATACTTATCAACATGAACGAAGTTTCTTCCTGCAATCTTCGAGAAGAAACCAAAATAGACAATAAACACCAGATAACCAGCCATCAAAAGATACCCTATTAACTTCATTCGTTTCAAATTCTTTATATCATTCATAGTCCCTCCTAAGATGGTATTTACTACTAGAACAGTGAATTATTATCGCATTAAATTATATTTTGGATTTCAACTTAATCCTTAATTACTTCTGCTTTTGTCTTTTATAATATTATAACACACACTAGAAAAGTTATGGTTTTTATTCTCTATTCTTTTATAAAATTCAATCAGTTTACATCTTACAAGTATTATCTAATCCATAATTTGTAATTTAAAACAACTGATTCGATTGCCAACAAATAGTCAAGCTTATAAGCTTATAATGTTGATTTATAATTTTTAATAAAAATGAACACTGGGGGATGTTTTAATTATAAATAAACAACAGCAGGCACATGCAAGTGACAGCAGAATTATTAATTATTATTATGTAGTGAGAATTTTGCAAGCGGACAAAATGGAACCCATGGTCTGACTGGGATTGTCAAAATCATGGGTCATATGTCTATTTATGTTGCTAGTTTTCTAAGAAAAACCAACCAGAATTATTCCTATCTAATATATGCAGAATACCAGTTTTCATCTACTTTCTCTATATTTTCAAATCTCCTCTGAAAATCAGTATTCTTAAGCTCACTACCATCAGAGGAATACACTAAGACTACGCCACCCCGAAAACCACTGAAAACATAAAACATGATTTTTGTCACATCATCATTCTCATATGTGTATAGTAGACCTGTATATGATGTCAATCTATAAGGAACTATATATTCATTAGTATTCTTCCGAGGAAGTTCAACTTCACTATTATTTATCATCTCAATAGTTTTAGTGAAATTATCTTTGTTAAATGAATAATTGATATTGATAAAAGCGCCTGTATATGGAATAACTGTAAGCAACATAATTGTCATCGTGATAATGATTAATGCGATTACTCCATACTTCACACCGTTTTGCCTCCCCTTTATGACTGTACATAGTAACCATAATATCCATCCTCCGTAAATAATATAGGGAATAAATGACATTAGCCCAGCTATTATTAGAAGCCCAAAACTGTTGCTAGCTTTTATTGCAATATCAAATCGCAACAAGTTAAACCACAGTAGTAATATGCTAAATACTATACTTAAAATTAATATTATCTTACCATTTTTCATTGTTATTTCTCCTTGTAGTAGGTCCATTCCATAAAGTCATCTCCATAATTAGCCATATCTACACCCATCTGAATATACTCACCATCACCAGTAGGTTCTGTAAGTGGATTAAATAGTAGAGAGCGTGGTTTTGTGTACCCAAGTTTTGTTCCAATGTAACCCCAGTTAAGATTAGCAACTTTATCGGCTCCAATAACTCTTCCCCTAAAGTATATCCAATCAACATAGTTTTTGGGACTAGAACCGTCACTAGGTTCAACTTTATTCATGTCACTACCATTGAAATAATCGTATGGTACTTGCCAATTTGGGTCCCATTTATAGTCCCAATTAACCTCGTCTCCACTCTTGAAATGTCTAGCTGTAAGATATGTAAATGTTGCACTATATGCCACAATAGAGCCATGCCTCTGTCTATTAAATTTTTGAACAGCTATCATTTCTGCAAGATTAGTTTTTAGTGTTTCCATCACTATATCATTACCGTACATGTATGGTGTTCCTTCTCTTGCTTTCTGTAATGCATCTAATGCCAATGCGTGAAATTGCTTTTGTCGAAGCGAATCATCTGAACTACTATACAAATTCATTAAATCATAGATTATTCTATACGTATCAGAAGTATCTCCAAATTCATTTGCAGTAACACTAAGGTTAAAGAGATTATCAAGGTTCCCTGTCCCCTGATTTGAAGAAGCGTCTTTCCCATAATCAAATGTATTACCGGATGTACTGCTTGATGATTTAGGTTTGGCTATCAGCTTATCGTAAGAACTATAAAACTCATTCCAAATCTTTGCTGTTTCTACAGCAAAATAATTTTTTGCTATACCTTCCAGATTCTTTAGAGCAACTTGTCTTTTTAGATAGAGCCAGGTTGTATCTCCAAATTTTCCCTCGTTGTCACCCTTATTTCCACCAGATAAATACTTATTTTTAAATTTATTTACTGCACGTACCGTATTAGGACCATAATAACCTTCCTGCCCTGCAGGAACATCATCTTTACTCATAAATCCAAGATGTATCAAGTCTTGTTGAAGTTCCCATACGTCAGAATCAGGATTCTGGGGTTGTCCTTCAACGTAACTAAAAACTTTACCCTGTGTATAATATCCCGTCGGGTCAGTGTACATTATTGGCTCATTCCTACAATAACTATAGAGATTTAAGCTTAATGGGTCTGCTATATTACCTGAGTAGGTATCCACCTCTAAAAACCTTGCAGTTCCTGGGTCGTAATGCCTTGCATTTAGGTAATACAGTCCTGTAACAAAGTTCCCTTGGGCATCTGTGTATTCAGTCTCACTATCATACTGGTATTCTCCATACCTTATGGGACTTTTTATAGTGTTTGCAGGATTTGTGGTTATATTTCCGTTGCTGTCATAATACTTTTCATCGGTTACATTCCCAAATGCATCGTATGCGTACTGGGCTCTTTTATTCTTTGTAGCCGCATCCAAAAGGGCTGTTACATCCCCATGTCCGTTATAGGAATAGTATACCTTGTTTGTTCCTATCTTTCTGGATATGAGATTTGCACCTATAACATTAAATGCCGTTACTGTTCCACCATTTGCATACTCAAATACTGCCTTATTGCCTTCATAGAAATACCTTGTAGGTGAACCTGTGTTCAAAGCTTTTGATACCCTTTTTCCTTCAGCATTGTACGTATTTTTCATCGTATTGCCTGCTGTTGTGGAATTCTCCAATTGATTTATAGACAATCTACAATCCATGGTCTACTTTCAGTGTAAATCAACAACCCAGCTTGCTTGCAGCTTCATCCATATTATATGTAAATACTTTTATGTCAATTTTGTATATCTTTATATCTTATTTTAGTGCGAAAGAAAGTAAGTGCTTCAAAACATACCGTAGTGCACTTATCAACTAATTCTGTTATGCTTTCTGATATAAAACTCATTAAGTCAGGAGGCATTTTAAAATGGCACAACGAAAATCCGAGTCAATATGGAAGCAGACAATTGCAGATTGCAAAGCCAGTGGCTTGTCTG
>JAEZUI010000036.1 GCA_023421115.1 Bacillota bacterium
GTTACAGTTAAAGTAAAGATTAAAGTTGTTCCTGATGAATTAAAGGTAAACGCAATTTCGTCGGGAAATCTCAAAGAAATAATTGTCAAATTCAGCAAGCCTGTTGAGAATGAAGATGAAGTTAAGGATAAAAGTAACTATGGCGTTGATGGCAATAGTGTAATAAATGCTGAGCTTTCGGATGACAAGATGACAGTAACACTGCTTCTTAAAAATTCCCTTAAGCAACAATCTGATGTTGAAGTTAGCGTTGATAAAAAAGTAGGACTTGATGAAGATGTTGAATTGTATATAGATAATGTAAAAGATGTTAGTACTCCTGAAGTCGTTGATGTTGTTGCAGTAGGTAACGGTCTTATAAAAGTAACCTTCAGTGAGCCAGTACAAAATGCCACAAGCCTTTCAAGTTATACAATTGATAATAAACTCTTTGGTGCAACGCAACTGAGTTTGTCAAATAACGAGAAAACAATAAGTATTAACATGATCAAACGTTTATCTTCCGGTTCTCATAAGTTAACTGTTAAAGATAAAATAAATGATTATGCAGGTTATATGGTTGAAGATAATGAAACAAGCTTTACAGTTGAGGATGATGATAAAGCACCTACGGCTAAAATTAAAAGTGCTACCCAGACAAAAGTAGTGATAAGTTTCAGTGAAGAAATTGAAAAACCTGAAATGAATAAAGTAGAAACAAATGCAGGAGCAAACATAGAAAAAATAGAATTAGACGATGACAATATGACCTTAACAATTTATTTTGATGTTGAGAATGCTTTGCCAGCATCAGGATGCAATATAATTATTGAAGACCTGAGTGATTTTAGTGGCAATTCAAACGACATCAAACTTACTGTAACACCAGATTATGATGTTACAAGACCTGAGTATATTGGATATACTATAGAGAATCAAAAGGAAATTGTACTTGAATTCTCCGAAGAAGTATTCTCAAAATATGGTAAGTTTAAGCTTACTGATAGTGATGATGATACTATAGATTTGACAAGTGCAACATACTATAAAAATGACGATGATGAGAATGTAAAGACTAAACTTGTTATTAAAAGAGCGGATGATCAAAAGTTTGAATCAGGAAAGTATGAGTTGGAGATAAGAGAAGTTACAGATTTGAATCCATTAAAAAATGAGATAATAAAAAAGACTGTAAACATAACTGTTGCAGATAATAGTGCACCAATAGTTTCAAGTGTTTATCTTAATAATGATGAAAACCAAGTTTTTATAAAATTCAATGAAGATGTAGAAGAACGCTCTGCAACTGAGTATTCAAACTATTACTATACAGTTAATAATATATCTAAGAAATTAGAAAAAAATGCAGTAGATATAGATTTTTTGTCTGATGATCAAACAGTATGTTTTACCTTCTCAGATGATAAAGATGATTATAAAGACAGGGAGGTTGTATTAGTAAGTAAGATTTCACGTATACAGGTAGAGTCAGTTAAAGATATTAAAGGAAACGAGATGAAAGCGCAAAGTGTTTCTAGCAAGGATTTTAAATCGGATAATAGTAATGCACCGGAAATAACTTCTGCTGTTGTAACCGATAAGAATACAATAGTTTTGAGAATTAAGGGATCAATAAATCCTGCTACATTAGAACCGGATGATTTTTATATTACAGCCGGAAGGGACGATAGAGGGCAGGATATAGTAATAACTGCATGGGATGCTTTATATGACTCCGACAAAAGTGAAATTTCATTATCTGTTAATGCTGATATTGAGTCTAATGGAACGTTTAATGGAAAATCACTTTATTTGGGATTGGAAGATAGAGAAGATGTAGATACAGAAAATACATTTAAACAAAAATTAACTATAGCAGCTTCAATTAAAGTAAGTGAAGACTTTAAGCCGCTTGCAAAGTCAATAGCTTCCGCATACTACGAAAGAGGTGTTGGAACTGTAGTGTTCATTGAATTATCGGAAGATTTGAGGCTTAACCATGGGGATCAGCTCAATCAAAATGATTTATTTCAATTTAGGGTTAAGGTTGACGGCAAAACCGTAGATGCAAAAGTTTACTATTATAATGCAGAAAGAGAAGATAATAGAGGTACAGATGTAGATGAGACTTCTGCAAGATTTAAGGTTGTAATGGAGGAAAATTATAGAGGTGACAAAGTTCAAGTCATATTCTATAGAGCGTCGAAAGCTACAATCGTGGATTATTCGGGTAATGCACTTGATGACTTTGATTTTACACAGACGGTTGAGTAATTTGAACTGGTGGGGGTAACCTCCACCAGTTTTTTTTGATTACTCGATTTATTGCAACTGGAAACAAGTAACTTTACCTCCCAACCTCAAAATTTGCAAAAACAGTGCCTTAGAAAGGGTGATGAGGTCCTTGTTCCCGCCAAATCAAAGCTATTTGGCTTACAATTTAATACTTTTTCAGGATATACGTTAAACTGACAGGATAGCTAAGATTATTTCTGAAATAGATCTTTCATTTGTCTATGACCTTCGTAGGCATTTTTATTCATCAACCCCTTGGGGTCGTATTGCAGAATTTCGACCACAAGATGCCTTAAGGACATTGATTGTCATATATCTTGCATATTCAACTTTACTGAAAACCTAATAATAAGAAAATAATAGTTCGAAGGCAACAACTTTATCTTTACGTTTTGTGCCTTGAGCGAAGTGAAAGGAATGGATATAAATATGCTAAAAATAGAAATGTTAGTAATATTTCTATTTGACATGAACAAATTAATTATGTAGAATTAATCTGTTCATAATATGAACAACTTAATTTGCCATTATGGATAATTAGCAAGATTGATTTGCTAATATAAAATAAATAATTATTTGGGGGTTAGATGATGGAGGAAATAACTTTTGCAGAAATTGTTCAAATTTTGTTAAGAGGAAAAAAGATTATATCAATAGTCACTACTATTTTTTTTATAGGAAGTCTAGTTGTTTGTTTTTTTATTCTAGAACCAGTATATGAGTCTCAAACTATGTTAATGATATCACCTATTACAAATACAAAGGCTAAGGAAGATGATAATAACTTTATTGACCTTGTGTCATCCTTGTCACAATATCCTTTAATGACTATTGATACTTATAGAGAACAGGTAAAAGCACCTGTTATACTACAGTATTTAAGAAAAGAACTTGCTATGGATGATATTCCTTTGAGTAGTATTGCAAACAAAATAAAGGTTAAGGCGATTGACAAAACAAATCTTATAACTATTAGTGTAAAAGACAAAGATCCTGATATGGCTGCAAAAATTGCAAATTTGGTAAGTAATAAGTTTACAGAGTTTGTTACTGATACAAATAAAAAACAAGCTGAGAACTCTGCAGGTTTTATAAAGGAACAGATGGAAGCTGAAAAAATAAATATGGAGGAGTCATCAAAGAAGCTTGAAGAGTTTTTGTCAAAGCCAAGAGGTCCACAAGAACTAAAGCTCGAACTTGAAGGGAAACTTGCAAAAATAACTGAGTATAAAACAACAGTATCACAAGTTAAAGTTGATGAGCAAGCTGCAAAATCATCTTTGGACCATGCAAAGAGTTTATTGAGAAGTACTCCTAGTATACTAGTGACAAGGAAAACATTAGCTAATGATGATTTGCTAAGTGAATTAATAAAAGATAAAACTGGATTAAATACCCAAACTATAGCAAAGTTAACCTTAAATGACGAGCAGGTGAATGAGGTTTATGTTGCATTGTCAGGATTGACTAATCAGTTGGAACTTGAAGTGGCATCATTAAATGCAAAAAGTATGAGTTTACAAAACGAAATTGCAGAAGTTCAGAAGGAAATTGAGGTTTTACAAGCTGAACTAGCAGATAAACAGCAAGAGTTTGATCTTTTGCAACATGACATGGATTTAAATAGGCAAACATATGATGCGTATCAATCAAAATACAAAGAGGCAATGATAAAACAATCAGCTGAAATTGGTGCATCAAGTATAGTAGTTGTATCTGAAGCAATACCACCAAAAAGTTCTGTTGAGCCACATAAGTTATTGATTATTGTTATTAGTTCATTTGCCGGATTTTTTATAAGTTTTTCATATGTATTTGTCAAAGAGTATTTGACAAATAGTATGAGAGGTGTTCAGAGTCAAACTATAAAAATTTAAGTGACAATAGTAGGGGATTAGTAATGGATAAAGAATTACTTTTGTTGAGGAAATTGTATACAAACCCTGAATTAACACAACGTAATATGGCAAAAGCGACAGGAATATCATTGGGGTGTATAAATGCACTTATTAGGGACTTTGTAAAAAAAGAGATAATAAGTGTTGAGAAGTTTGAGAAAAGTACAATGGTATATAATTTAACTTCAGTAGGTATAGAACAAAAATCAGAATTAATGTATAAAAGTATTGAAGAGGCTTATGCGTTTTTAAAGGAATTAAGTATTAGTATTGATAACTTAATAAAAGAATTTGAAAATAATACAAGTATGCTAGTGCTTTTTGGAAACAGAGATGTTCTTTATGAATTAATAGTAGAAAAGTTATTAAAAAAAGATATAAAATTTAGTCATATAGATAACTTAGATGAAATAAGATTGTTTTGTTCAAAACAGGATGCATTGATATTAGTATGGGAACCAGAAATTATTAACATTATAAAAAATATAGATTTTAGATATGTGGATTTATTAGAAAAAGTTTAATAGGACTGCATTGTGAGGAGAAAATTATGAATAAAGCTACTAAAAACAAAAAAATAAAAAGTGATATATATCCAGAAAACCAAACTTTTTTAAATCGTTTTAGGCTGATAATTCTAATTGCTATTTTAACAGTAGTATTTTATGCTCCATATTTACGAGGACTTTACTTTGAGCCTGATCAGCTAATAAACCAAATAATTTTATTTGCATTATTTACAACATTTTGGATATATAAATGGATAAAAGATGATAGGCGCTTTTTGCGAACTCCAATTGAATATGCGGCAATTGGATTGGTGTTAGTATATTTCTTATCTTCTTTCACAGCAGTTAGCCAAAGGCTTGCAGTATCTGAGTTTTTAAAATATGCTATGTATTTTGTTGTCTTTTATATGTTATCAGATTTAATTAAAAACGAAAAAGAGAAGTCAATTTTACTTTGGTTTATAGTAGCTTCAGCTTTAGGACTCTGTATTATTGGAATTGATAGTGTAGCAGGAGCAAGAATTGTAAATATGTTAAACAATATATTTAAAGCATTACATTTAAATTTTGAGTTTTTTGGATTATTTGTTGATGGTAGAATACATTCTACTTTGCAATACCCAAATGCTTTTGCATCATATTTAATGGCAGTATTTCTTATATCAATTAGCTTGTCAATGACTTCAAGTAAACGGCTTAAATCACTCTCAAGTGCAATAAGCTTTGTTTTACTTATAACTTTTATATTTACTATAAGCAGAGGTGCTTATATTTTATTTGCATTTGCTGTAATTATATTTTTGTTATTACTTCCTAAAGAGAGTAAGCTGCAAGGATTATACACTATATTTACAGTTGGGATTATTACGGCGGGTTTTGCATTGATACTATCAAGAATTATATTTTCAGAATCTTCTAATAAGATATATGTTTGGCTTGTTGTTATATTAGGTACATTACTGTCCTTTTTTATAAGGTTATTAGATACTTATGCTATAAGTATCTTGAAAAAGATAAATTGGAAGATAGCTGTTGTATGTGGTGTTGTTTTAGTAATTATTTCAGGGTTTATAATCAATTATATTTTCAACGCATCAGTTCCATTGGAAATAGGCCATACAATGGAAGAAAAAGAGGAATTTATTGATGTAAGTAAAACGGTAACATTAGATAGTAATAAAAAGTATAAACTTGTGTTTAATGTTGAAGGGAAATCACTTAATGAAAAAGCTCCTTTTGTATACAGAGTGTATATAAAAAGTAGAGGGGAAAATGGAATATCAACAAATAACGAGGTAATAATTGAGGACAAAAAATATAATAGTACTGTAGGTACTGAAAAAAAGGAAATAGAATTTTTAGTTCCTGAAAATCGACAAACAGTTAGCATAGGTTTTCAGAATTATTATGCAGGGACAAGTGCAAAATTTTATGATGCAAAAGTTTATGAATTGGATAATGGTAAGGAAGTAAAGAGTTTTATACTAAAGCATAAGTATGTTGTTGCAGAGTCGATATTATCTAGATTTGAAAATTTAACAGGGGATAGTAATTATAATGCCAGACTTGTATTTTTGAGAGATGGTATAAAGATGTTTAAAGATTGGTGGTTAATTGGTGCCGGTGGAGGGGCTTGGAGCATTCTAAATTTTAAATACCAATCGTATTTGTATTGGTCTACTCAGACGCACAATTATCCGTTACAGGTTGTTATTGAGACTGGAATTGTTGGATTTATTATTTTGCTACTTTTGATTATTTCTATAGTTATGTGTTTTGTTAAATTATCTAGGAGAAATAAAGGAGATGGAATAAAAAATAAGATTATAAATGCAGCTGTATTTACATCAATTATTTTCTTGTTTCTCCATTCTGTTGTAGATTTTAATTTTTCTTTATCAGCTATTTATTTATTGGTATGGGCGTTAATTTCAGTATTAAATACGGAAATGCGAAGAGATTTGTTAAATGAAGAGGATAAAGATAAGAGACAGAATAAAGCAAAGAAAAATCAAAAGTTCAAATTGTCAATCGATATTTTGAAAGGCGGTATAAATGTTTTCCCTGTTGTAATGGTAGTTATTACTATTATGATGATGATTTATCCTATTATATTTACTATGGCTAATTTTAACGCAAGTAAAGCACTTGAAAGTTTTAGAAAAAATAGTCTTGATGAAGCTATAGATCTAATGGATAAAGCAATAGCTTATGACTATTTAAATACAGAATATGTTACTGGATATGCACCAATTTCATCTAGGCGTGATATAAGGATAGGTTATATTGATTTGGTTATTAAAAAGTTTGAAACTGTTTCACAACAAAGTAATGGTGAAGGTATGAATAGTGAAGAGAAAGCAGCTTTAAATAACTATATTGCTAAAGCTCAGAAATATGCGAAAAAAGTTGAAAGGTTCACTAAACATAACCCTGATCTCATGTTGAATTTAGGGGTTTACTATCTAAATACTACCGAAAGGGAAAAGGGCATTGATTGTATAAATAAATCAGTAGAGTTAAAACCTTTAGTTCCTGCTCAATGGTATTACAAAGCAAATGCTAATTATGCACTAGCTAACAATTATATAAAAGCTGGTGAAAAGGAAAAGGGTTTAGAGTATATTGACAAAGTCATAGGAATAATAGATGAGGCAACTAAAGTAAATAGTGTTAACTTAACTCCGTTCGTGTTTACTGATGATACACAGAAGTACCTTGAAAAGGCGTTTTTTATAAAGGAAGATATTAAAGAAGACACAGCATTAGAGAGTTTAGTTTTTAAGAGTATTTTGAGTATGGATGTAAATGGAAATGGCATACCGGACCAGTGGTCTCTGAGCGACAAAACATCATTAGATGCTAGTTTGGAGAATGGTATTTTTAAAGTTAAGTGTAAGAATTTAGAGAATAATCCCTATATCTACACTAGGAATTTAGATTTTGAGCCGGATAAAGAGTATAGAATTGAAGTTAAGCTTTCCAGTAAATTAAGTTTAAAGCCAATAGATTTCACTGTTTTGGGACTCTGGGGAAAACTTGAACAAGAAGATTCCAACGCTAATATTTATTCTGCTGAAATAACATCACCTGTTGACTTAAGCGACAAAAATAAGTTGTTATTATTGTATATTAAGGATGATTATCCAATGGAAAGTGTTAGGATAATTAAAAAATGATTGTTTTGATTGAAGGTATTTTAAGAGATTTTGTATTAGGGGGAGAAAATGTTACTAGTTACGGGTATTACAGGACATACAGGAAAATACTTTTTGCAAGAACTTATAAGTCACAAATATAAAGGTCTTGTACGTTGTATTGTCAGAGATACTTCCGATACTTTATTACTTGACAAGAGTGGTCTGAATATTGAAAAAGTTGTGGGAGACTTAAATGATAAAGATTTTTTGGGAAAAGTAATGGATGGTATTGATATTATAGTCCATATCTATAATATTAAACATTCACCAGCAATTGTTGAAGCAGCAATAAAGAATAATGTAAAGAGAATAATATTAGTTCATACAACAGGAATTTATTCAAAGTTCAAGTATGCATCTAAAGAATATAAGGATATAGAAAAAAAAGTGTCAGAATTAATAACGGACAAGAATTGTTTAACAAAGCATACAATCTTGAGACCTACAATGATATATGGTGATTTGTGTGACAAGAATATAAGTAAATTTATTAAAATGGTAGACAAGCTTAAAGTAATACCTGTAATAGATGGTGGTAAAAGCTTGATTCAACCAATTAATGCTAGGGATTTAGGTAAGGCGATTTTTAATGTATTGATATCACCACAAACAGATGGAAAAGCATATGATTTGTCTGGTGAAGAACCAATTAAAATTATTGAACTCTTCAAGATTATTAGTCAGCAACTAAGTAAGAGGAGAGTATTTATAAGTGTATCATTAAAAATTGCTGTGTTCATGGCAAGAGTATTAAAGGTGTTAACTCTTGGAAAAATTGATTTTGAGGAGAAAGTGCAACGAATGGGGGAGAACAGAAGTTATTCCCATGCTAATGCAACCCGTGACTTTGGTTATAAACCAATGAGTTTTGAAGAGGGGCTTCAAATAGAAATAGACCAATATTTGGAAAGGCAACTCAAAAAATAGCTGGTCAATTGCCATTTCAAAAAGTTTGAGGGTCTTTGAAATTTATATGTTGTATAGGTTATTTTTTGAAATGACCTAAATTATGATAGAAATTTTTTTAACGTGTTAGGAGTACTAGAAGATGACAGAAAAAACAAAAGCTAAAAAAGCACTTGTAGTTACGACAGTTGCGTCCACTATAGATCAGTTTTGTATGAATGATATATCAATTTTGCAGAGAGAATATCAAGTTCATGTTGCTGCGAATTTTATTTTGGGTAATAACACATCAAAAGAAAGAGTAGAAGAATTTAAACAAGAATTAAAGAATAGTAACATAATAGTTAATGATGTGAAGTTTTGTAGAAGTCCATTAAGTAAAAAGAATTTTTCAGCATATAAAGAAATGATAGAATTAATAGAAAGAAATAATTATGACATAATACATTGTCATACTCCGATAGCAGCTGCAATAGTTAGGTTATCAGCCCGTAAAGCCCGGAGAAATGGAACAAAAGTTATATATACTGCCCATGGATTTCATTTTTTTAAAGGAGCACCAAAAAAAAATTGGCTGATATATTACCCGGTTGAATACTTTTTAGCAAAATATACTGATGCAATTATTACAATAAATAAAGAGGATTATGAAAGAGCCAAGAAATCCTTTAAAGCTGCAAAGATTAAGTATATACCGGGTGTTGGAATTGATATTTCAAGATATAACAGCCTTGAAGTTAATAGGGGCAGTAAACGAAAAGAATTAGGCGTGCCAGAAGAAGCTTTTATTGTACTTTCTGTTGGAGAACTTAATGACAACAAAAATCATTTAACAATAATTAAGTCTATAGCAAAAATGAATAATCCTGTAATTCACTATGTTATATGTGGAAAAGGAAATTTGGAAAATAGATTGAAAGATCAGGTAGTAAAGTTGGGATTAGAAAACCGGATCCATTTGTTAGGGTTTAGAAAAGATATTGCACAAATTTATAAAGTCTCAGATGTATTCGCTTTTCCTTCAAAGAGAGAAGGGCTTGGATTAGCTGCATTGGAGGCGATGGCCTCCGGTTTGCCACTAGTAACATCAAATATTCATGGCATTATTGATTATTCAGTTGACGGTAAGAATGGTTTTACTTGTAGTCCTAAAGATGTTGATGGATTTTGTGAAGCTATAGAAAAACTATTTAATAATGTTGACGAGAGAGTTAAAATGGGCAAGAGAAATATAGAAGATGTTAAAAACTATGATATGGAATTAGTGATGAGTGAAATGAGGAATATTTATAGGCAAATTTTACAGGACTAAATTTTTAAACTAAGTGTTTGAATGTATAGGAGAGAACTATTAATGAAAATATTAGTAATATCTGATGTGCCATGGAGTGATGATAACAGTGTAGGAAATACTTACAGTAATATTTTTAAAAATATGAAGGGCGTTGAATTTGCTAATTTATATTGTAAGCCAGGAATCCCTAATTCTAAAATAGTTAAAAAATACTATCAGATAACAGAGAAGAAATTGCTTATGGATTTGATAGGGAAAAAGTACCAAGAAAGCGAAATACAGAATGCCCAACCTAAGAAAAAAGAACATAAATTATATGATATGGCTAGGATTTTAAGATTTCAAGCATTTTTTATAATCAGGGAACTAATCTGGAAAATCGGTAGGTGGAGAAATAAAAAGTTAGACGAATTTATAGATGAGTACAAGCCCGATATAATTTTTTCTTTTTGCTTAGAATCAATATATTATATAGATGTAATAGAGTATTGCAGAAATTTTTCTAATGCAAAATTAGCACTTTTTTTTGCGGATGATGTATACTCCTATATAAAAAGAAATCCGTTGTATGTGATTTATAAACATTACTCGAGAATAAAAATGAAAGACTTAGTAAATACAAGTGATTTGATTTATGGTGCAACACCTCAATTATGTGATGAATACTCAGTTATATTTAAGAAAAGAATAAAATTGCTATATAAAATTTGTGAGAACATTAGCAATAATAAGTTGGATGTTAATTTTCCATTAAAAATTATTTACACGGGTAATCTCTTTTATGGAAGATGGAAGACTCTAGCTTTAATTGCTAAATCTATAAAAGAAATAAATTCAAATGGTATAAAGGTTCAATTAAGCATATATACTACCGGATTGACAACAAAGAAAATGGATAATGTTTTAAATTTAGAAGGGGCTTCTCGATTGTTAGGAGCAATACCTTATGAACAAGTTAAGGAAGAATTAAGAAATTCAGACATTGTACTGCATGTAGAGTCCTTCGATAAAAAAGAAATTAGAAAAACAAGGTTATCTTTTTCCACCAAAATAGTCGATTGTATGCAGAGTGGAAGCTGCTTACTTGCAGTTGGACCAGTGGAAACAGCATCAGTTAAATTATTGAAAGATTATAAAATTGCACAAGTGGTTTCCAGTAATAATAAAGAAACAATTAAGAGCACAATTTTGAAATTGTTGGACAATAAAAGTATTTTGATTGACACAGCGTATAGCATGTATCGATTTGCATTAAAAAATCACTCAGTAAACTATTTGGAAAATAATTTATATATAGATATGGAAAAATTAGCAAAAGAGGATGATGTATGAAGATAATGCAGGTGAATGTTGTCTATCCAAAAGGTAGCACAGGAAAGATAGTTAAAGATATCCATGTACAATTATTAGATAATAACCACGAATCAATTATATGTTTTGGAAGGGGAGAAAGAGTACCAGACCCTCATGTATACAAGATTGCACCGGAATTTATTATGAAACTGCAGTCTTTTAGAGCTAAAGCAACGGGTTATGCTTATGGTGGATGTTATTATTCATCTATCTCGTTATATAATAGCATTAAAAAAGAAAAACCTGATATTGTTCATTTGCATTGTATTAATGGATATATGGTAAACATTTATAAACTACTGGAGTTTCTAAAAAAGAACAATATACCAACAGTTTTAACTTTACATGCCGAATTTATGCATACTGCTGGATGTGGCTATGCGCTAGACTGTGAAAAGTGGAAGACAGGTTGCGGACATTGTCCTCAAAAAGGTATAGGTAGGCCTGCTTCAGAAATATTCGATAGAAGTTTACAAGAATGGCAGCTTATGAATAAAGCCTTTGAAGGATTTGAAAATATAATTATTGTATCTGTTTCAGGGTGGTTACATGATAGGGCAAAACAATCACCTTTTTTTAAAAATAAGAAATTAAAAATTGTTTTAAATGGCATTGATACAGAAAATGTATTTAAACCTACGGATTTTCAAAATATAAAAGAGAAGTATTCAATAGAAAATGAAAAAATTATCCTTCACGTAACGCCTGATTTTAATAATCCGATAAAAGGCGGTGAACATGTGCTTAAAATTGCAAGGAAACTAGAACATGAAAACATAAAGATTATAATTGTAGGTTATAATGGTGAAAAGCGTAACTTGCCAAAGAATATAATAACTGTTGAAAACACAAAAAATCAGAGGGAATTAGCCGCTTTTTATTCTGTAGCTGATTTAACTTTGCTAACCAGTGTAAAAGAAACATTTTCTATGATTTGTGCAGAATCATTAGCATGTGGTACACCAGTTGTGGGGTTTGAAGCAGGAGGGCCGGAAACTATTTCGATAAAAGAATTTAGTCAATTTGTGCCCCAAGGGGATTTAGAAGAGCTTGAGCACGCTATTAAACAGTGGCTAAATAAAAAACAAAAACTTGCAGAGGAAATATCAGATAAAGCAAGAGGTGTGTATTCTAAAGAACAGATGTATGAGAAATATGTTGAAATTTATCGGGGAATGATTATATGATAATGTTTATTATTTTACTATTTTCAATAACAATTATATATCCTTTTTTCACAAGAAAGAGTGTTTTAGCTGATGGAGAGAAAATAAGATATAATAATAAGTACTATATTTTTATTGTCTCTTTTGTTTTGATATTTATACTTGGATTAAGAGGAAGGAATGTGGGAATTGATACAAAAGTATATTATGACATATATAATAGTGTAAAAGAATTTAGTTTAAGCAACTTTTTTGTACAAGATATTGAGTATGGATATTACTTGCTTCAATACCTTATTAAGAGTATTTTTGGAGAATTTCAAATACTACTTTTAATTGTGGCAATTTTTTATATATCAGTGGTTTCATACCATATTTATAAGTACTCAAGTAATCCTTTGTTTAGTTATATACTTTTTATTATTTATGGATTTTTTTCATTTGCAATGTCTGCAACCAGGCAAACTATTGCTATTGCTTTTGTTATGATTGCATACGAACATATAAAACAGAAAAAGTTATTTAAATTTTTAATTTTTGTGTTTATAGCCATGTCATTTCATATTTCTGCTGTAATATTTTTGCCGGCTTATTGGTTTAATAAGTTTAAGCTCAACAGGAAGAATATTTTGATCTTTTTTATGATTGGACTAGTAATGATAGGATTTAGAGGACCAATTCAAATAATTATGAATAATTATTCAAGAATTAAATATGCTCCAGTTGAGACAGGTGGCAATATTATGTATGTTTTTATGCTTATTTCCGTTTTAATTGGTGTAATTTATAGAAAAATTTTAATAGATAGGAGCATTAATAATACGTATTTATTTTATATGATGATTTCTGCTCTTTTAATTATGCCTTTAACACAATTTCATCCCGCAGTCATGAGGTTATACTTTTATTTCTTTATATTTTTAGTTATTTATATACCTAACATGTTAAGTTCTATTAAAGATATTATAATTAGATATGTAGGTATTGGAGCATATTTAGCTATAGGAATTATATGGTTTTTTACTTCTACTATTTCTATAGAAAAATTAGAAACATATATGTTCTTTTGGCAATAAAGATAAGCAGAAAGAAATTGTGGTGTAATAATTAATACAAAACTCTTTAGTATAGTTAAAAAATAAGAGTTATAAAGAAAAAGGCAGGATTACAAATATATAAAGCAATTAAAGAATAATCGTGATAAAATCTAGAATGAGTGATTTATTTTGAAAGTAGAATACTGAGCTTTAAAATTTGATAATTAAGTGGAGGTTTGTATATGTTTAAAGATAGAACACTCTTGATTACTGGAGGTACAGGCTCTTTTGGTAATGCTGTTATGAAGAGATTTTTAGATTCCGATGTTAAAGAAATTAGAATTTTTTCTCGTGATGAAAAGAAACAGGATGACATGAGAAAGTATTATAAAAATGGTAAGCTAAAGTTTTATATTGGTGATGTAAGAGATATAGCAAGCATTAAAAATTCTATGCATGGTGTAGACTTTGTTTTCCATGCGGCGGCGCTTAAACAAGTACCTTCATGTGAGTTCTTTCCACTTGAAGCTGTGAAAACCAATGTAATAGGTACAGAGAATGTTTTGACCGGTGCGATTGAAATGGGAGTTCGAAAAGTTATTTGTCTTTCAACAGATAAGGCAGCTTATCCAATAAATGCTATGGGTATATCTAAAGCAATGATGGAGAAAGTGTTTGTAGCAAAATCGAAAACAGTAGATCCGCAAAAGACACTAATTTGTGGGACAAGATATGGAAATGTAATGGCGTCTAGGGGATCAGTTATTCCTCTATTTGTCGAACAAATCAAGAATGGGAAACCTTTGACTGTCACAGAGCCAAATATGACAAGGTTTTTGATGAGCTTAGAAGAGGCAGTTGAATTGGTAGTTTTCGCATTTGAGAATGCACAAACTGGAGATATAATGGTTCAAAAATCACCAGCTTCAACCATTGGTGATTTAGCTCAAGCAATTAAAGAAATTTTTCATGCTGATAATGAAATACAGATTATTGGAACTCGTCATGGTGAGAAAATGTATGAAACTCTATTAACAAAAGAAGAGAAGGTTGTAGCTCAGGATATGGGGGGGTTTTATAGAGTGCCGTGTGATATGAGAGATCTTAATTATGACAAGTATTTTGTTGAGGGAAATGAAAAATTGGATTGCTTTGATGATTATAATTCTGATAATACAACTCGCTTAAATTTGGAAGAGATAAAATGTAAATTGCTTAAGCTGGATTATATTCAAGAGGAAATAAAAAATTGGGAGGCAAGATAAGTGAAAACACTGGTCCTTGGAGCTACAGGTATGGTAGGTCATACTGTTTCAATATACTTTAAAGAGGCTGGACATGATGTAACAGCATTTAGTCGAAGTAAGTTTATACAATGTAAAAATATTACTGGCGATATAACGGACTTTGAATTAGTTAAAAGAATTATTTATGAAGGTGATTATGATGCAGTGGTTAATGCCGTGGGTATTCTGAATCAGGATGCAGAGGACAATAAACCCTATGCAGTGCTATTAAACAGTTATTTGCCACATTATTTAAGTGACATAACTAAAAATTTAAAAACAAAAATTGTTCATTTAAGTACTGATTGTGTATTCTCAGGAAAGATTGGCGGTTATACTGAAACCTCCTTGAGAGATGGCGAAACTTTTTATGACAGATCGAAGGCTTTAGGTGAGATCGAAAATAGCAAAGATTTGACTTTCAGAAATTCTATTATTGGACCAGATATGAACAAGGATGGGATAGGCCTTTTCAATTGGTTCATGAGGCAGCATGGACAAATTAATGGTTTTGCAAAGGTTATTTGGACAGGGGTAACGACCATTACGCTTGCTAAGGCGTTAGAAAGAGCTCTAGAAGAAAACCTTACAGGATTATACAACTTAGTAAACAATGAAACTATTAGTAAATTTGACTTGCTAAAACTGTTTAACAAACACATGAAGAACAACGAAATAAGTATTTTACCAAGTGAACAAATTTCAATAGATAAGTCTCTTTTGAATACCAGAAAAGACTTTTCTTATATTGTACCAAGTTATGAGGATATGATTATTGAAATGAAAGAATGGATAGATAACCATAAGCAAATGTATTTGCATTACTTTTAAGTGAAGGAGGATTATAATTGAAAAAGCTAAAATTAATGACGATTGTTGGTACTCGTCCTGAAATTATAAAATTATCAGAAGTGATAAAAAAATGTGATAAATATTTTGAACATGTATTGGTTCATACCGGACAAAACTATGATTATACGCTTAATGAGATTTTCTTTAAAGAACTTGGCTTAAGGGCTCCTGATTTTTATTTGAATGTTGTGGGTGATAATCTAGGGCAAACAATGGGAAAAGTCATATCAAAGTCGTATGAGAGTATGCTTGATAATAAACCTGATGCACTGTTGGTTTTAGGAGATACAAACTCTTGTTTATGTGTATTATCGGCTAAGCGTCTTAAAATTCCGGTCTTCCATATGGAAGCAGGTAACAGGTGTTTTGATGAAAATCTACCTGAAGAAATTAACAGAAGGATTGTGGATCATATAAGCGATGTGAACCTATGTTATACGGAACATGCAAGGAGATATCTAATTTCTGAGGGTGTGTCAAAAGAAAGGACTTATGTTGTAGGTTCACCTATGGCAGAAGTCATAGAGAAAAATATAGATAAAATAAATAGCAGTAATGTATTGGAAGTTCTTGACCTTAAAAAAAGAAAGTACATTTTGTTATCTGCTCACAGGGAAGAGAATATTGATAATGAGCAAAACTTTTTGGCTCTTATGAATTCTGTAAATGATATGGCAGGAAATTATAATATGCCTGTAATATACAGTACACATCCAAGAAGTAAAAAGTTTATAGAAGAGCGTAAATTTAAATTTCATGATAATGTAAGAAGTTTAGAACCATTTGGATTTTCTGATTATAATTACCTACAGCAAAATGCTTTCTGTGTTGTGTCAGATAGTGGAACTATTGCCGAAGAAGCATCTTATTTTAAGTTTCCAGCAGTTTCTATAAGGACAAGCACAGAAAGACCGGAGGCAATAGATAAAGGAAACATTATCATTGGAAGTATAACTACCGAACTAGTGTTACAGGCTGTGAATATGGCGGTAGAATTGAAATCCGATAATGAATTAGGTATTGATGTCCCTGATTATATTGATAAGAATGTTAGTACAAAAGTAGTTAAGATTATTCAAAGTTACACAGGAATAGTTAATAAGATGGTGTGGAGAAAACCATAAAAGTAGCATTAATATACGGCTGTTAATATCAAGGGAATGTGTCTTATAACGTATTCACAGCATATATACAAGGAGGAAAAATAAAATGCATTCAATAAATTTATTACAAGGAGATCTTACAAAATGAAAGCCTTGATTCTCAATTCCGGTCTTGGTCACCGCATGGGTGTCTTGACTAGCGAACATCCCAAATGCATGACAGAGATTTCAAGTAATGAAACCATTCTCAGCCGTCAGTTAAAACTGATTGCTGCTTCAGGCATAACAGAAGTTGTAATGACCACGGGCTATTTTGACAACGTATTAGTTAATTATTGCAACTCGTTGAAATTGCCTTTACACTATACCTTTATTAATAACCCACTGTACGCTGAGACGAATTATATCTATTCTATCTACTGTGCAAAGGAACATCTTCAGGATGATGACATCCTTTTGATGCATGGTGATTTGGTATTTGAGGCAAGTGTACTAAATTTGTCTATCGAAAACGGGAAGAGTTGCATGACAGTGAGTTCCTCGTTGCCTCTTCCTGAAAAAGATTTTAAGGCCGTTGTTCATGACGGTAGAATCTACAAGATTGGTATTGAGTTCTTTACAGATGCAATGGAAGCCCAGCCTCTTTATAAGCTTAATAAAGAGGACTGGAAAATCTGGCTTGATATGATTTGCGAGTTCTGCGAGAACGATAATCGCAAATGCTATGCGGAGAACGCATTTAACAAGATATCCGACAAATGTGCTATTTACGCACTTGATGTACAGGATAAGCTTTGTGCGGAGGTTGATACTCCGGAAGACCTTGCGGTCGTTTCAGCACAGCTTCATGAGATTGAAAACCGTACCGTTTACATGTGCTTTTCTACAGATATGATTCACAGCGGTCATATTGCAATTATTAAGAAGGCTGCGAAACTTGGCAGGCTGATTGTTGGTGTTCTTTCTGATGAAGCAGTAGCAAGTTATAAGCGCTTCCCGCTGATGCCTTTTGAAGAGAGAAAATCGCTGTTTGGGAATATTAGCGGCGTGAGCAAGGTCGTTGAGCAGAAAACACTTAGTTATGCAGACACTCTTCATGAGCTCCGTCCGACATATGTTGTTCATGGTGATGACTGGAAAGAAGGCTTTCAGAAACCCATCCGAGATGAAGTTGTAGATGTTCTGGCTGAGTATGGTGGCCAGCTTGTAGAGTATCCGTATTCAAAGGATAAGAAGTATGATGACCTTGAGAAAATGTCCAGAGCTCAACTTTCGATGCCTGATTATAGACGAGGAAGGCTTAAGAAACTCATTAATATGAAGGGCTGCGTCAATGCTATTGAAGCACATAGTGGTATTACAGGACTTATTGCCGAGAAGACGACTGTGCTCAAGGATGGTAAGACCTATCAATTTGATGCTATGTGGATCAGCTCTCTCTGCGATAGCACTGCAAAAGGCAAGCCAGACATTGAATTAGTTGATATGACATCTCGTTTCCGCACGATTGATGACATTATGGAGGTTACCACTAAGCCTATAATCTTTGACGGTGATACTGGTGGGTTGGTGGAGCACTTTGTTTACACAGTAAGGAGCCTAGAGCGTATGGGCGTTTCAATGGTTATTATTGAGGATAAGACGGGTCTGAAAAAGAACTCATTGTTTGGTAATGAAGTTGCACACACACAGGATTCTGTTGAAAACTTCTCGGCTAAGATTCGGGCAGGTAAGAAAGCACAGATGACAAAAGACTTCATGATTTGTGCCCGTATTGAGAGCTTGATTCTTGAAAAGGGTATGGAAGATGCTCTTGAACGTGCATTCGCTTTTACGGAAGCTGGAGCAGATGCTATTATGATCCATAGTCGCAAAAAGGATCCGGCTGAGATTTTCGAGTTCGTTGAGAAATTCCGTGAAAAGGACAAGATTACTCCAGTTGTGGTTGTGCCAACTTCTTTCAATACTGTAACTGAGCAAGAGTTCAAGGCAAGAGGCGTTAATGTTATTATTTACGCAAACCAGCTTACAAGAAGCGGATTCCCAGCAATGCACAATGCAGCTAGGATGATCCTCGAACATCAAAGAGCAAAAGAATGCGATGATATTTGCATGCCTATCAAGGACATTATCACACTGATACCGGAGGAAAAAATATGAGTCAAACCATCTTTAGTGGAGCAGATTCGTATAGGAAACTTGCAGAAATATTGCATGAGCAGGGGGCTAAAAAGATACTCCTTGTTTGTGGTTCATCGTTCAAACATTTAAGCATCAAAGACTTCATCGAATCAATGAATGTGGAAATTATCAGATTTAGTGATTTCGCACCTAATCCGCTTTACGATGATGTTTGCAAGGGTGTTACTTTGTTCAATAGTGAGAAATGTGATGCAATCCTTGCTATTGGTGGTGGTAGTGCGATAGATGTAGCCAAATGCATCAAACTCTATTGCAAAATGGACCCAAGTGTGAATTATCTAAAGCAAGAATGCTTTGATTCTGGGATTCCACTGCTTACCTTGCCTACTACAGCAGGTACAGGAAGCGAGAGTACGCGATTTGCGGTGATTTACTTTGAGGGCAAGAAACAGTCCGTCACGCATCAAAGCATTATTCCGGACTACGTAATTCTTGAACCCGCAGTACTGAAGTGCCTGCCGGTTTACCAAAAGAAAAGCACGATGCTGGATGCACTTTGTCAGGCTATTGAATCCTGGTGGTCAATAAACTCCACGGAGGAGAGTAAGGACTATTCCAAGATTGCTGTTAAAATGATTATCGAAAATTGGAAGCAATACATTAATGATAATACTGATGTGGCAGCAGAGAAGATAATGCTTGCAGCAAATTATGCCGGACGTGCAATTAACATTACACAGACTACAGCTGCACACGCGCTGAGCTACAAGCTGACTTCTATATATAATTTACCACACGGACATGCGGTTGCAGTTTCTCTGCCTGAAGTGTGGGACTACATGAATAACCACACTTCGGATTGTATTGATAGCAGAGGACCCGACTATCTTAAAGGCATCTTCTCTGATATATCTGAAGCCTTATGCTGTTCCAACAGGGTAGAAGCGGTGGTAGGGTTTCGTAAATTCTTGCTTGAATTAGAGATGGAATACCCTACTGCTAGCGACAGAGAAGCTGAACTTAAGTTATTAACAGAATCGGTAAATCCGATCAGACTAAAAAATAATCCGGTTGCGCTCGACAGTATGACGGTCCGCAGCCTGTACGAAAGGATACTAAAATAATGAAGCTTGATTTCTTAAAAGAATTTGATTTTTTTGCCGGCGTTCCGGATTCTCAATTAAAACCTTTGTGCAATTACCTCATGGCGACATATGGCATTTCCAAGCATCACATTATTGCTGCCAATGAGGGCAATGCTGTGGCTCTTGCAGCTGGATATCACCTTGCTACCGGTAAGATTCCTGTTGTTTATATGCAGAACTCTGGTGAAGGTAATATCATTAACCCTGTTGCATCTTTGATGAACGACAAGGTTTATGGAATTCCTTGTATTTTCATTGTTGGCTGGCGTGGTGAACCGGGTATCCATGATGAGCCACAACATATCTACCAGGGAGAAGTAACAGTTAAGCTTCTCGAAGATATGGATATATGCACATTCGTTATTGGAAAGGAAAGTACAGAAGACGAAGTTAATGCAAAAATGACGGAGTTTAAAGAAATGCTCGCACATGGTAAGCAGGTTGCTTTTGTTATTCGTAAGGGTGCTCTTGAATTTGATGGCAAAGTAAAGTATGAGAGTACGAATACTATGCTTCGTGAGGAGATTATCCACCATATAATAGAAGTAAGTAGGGAAGATATAATCGTTTCCACAACCGGAAAGGCATCAAGAGAGCTTTTTGAAATCCGAGAAGCCAATGGACAACCTCACGGCTGTGATTTTTTGACAGTTGGTTCCATGGGACACAGTTCATCGATTGCACTTGGCATTGCTGTTCAGAAACCTGAGAAAAAGATCTGGATTATCGATGGTGATGGTGCCGTCCTTATGCATATGGGAAGCATGGCTGTGATGGGAGCAAACGCTCCGAAGAATGTAGTGCATGTTATAATTAACAACGGTGCGCATGAGACAGTTGGCGGAATGCCGACAGTTGCAAATAAGATTGATATTGTTAAAATTGCGGAAGGTTGTGGATATCCGAATGCGGTTAGTGTAGATAACTTTGATGTACTTGATGAAGTATTGAAGATTGCAAAGGACAAAAACGAGTTGAGTCTAATTGAGGTTAAGTGTGCAATTGGTGCACGTGATGATCTTGGCAGACCGACAACCACCGCAAAGGAAAACAAGGAAAAGTTCATGGAGTTCCTGGCAAAATAAAATATCAGATGATAAATAGTAAAAACCTTTTATTTTTTCACGATACAAGATTAATTTTAGCAGGTTTTGTACTAATGAGATTTCCAATTGCACAATATTAGCGAAACCCCCTAAATCAAGGTTATAGTAATGTTATGGGAATTTATAGTAAATAGCTAAAAATGAGTTTCAAAAAAGATACAATTTTTGAGGATTATTAATTGTAGAATGGAAGGGCAAAAGTGAAAAAGTTTTATATATAGCAAACACCTTAGGGCTTTTCATTTACCATACATGCAGTGGTTTATAGAACAAGGATTTGAAGTTCACGTAATAGCAAATGAGGATGTAGATTTACCATATTGCAATAAAAGATATATACTTTCAATTGAAAGAAGTCCGTATAAATTAAATAACATTAAAGCATATAGTGAACTTAAAAAAATCTCATTAAGGAACAATATGCCATAGTACACGGGTTACTCCTATGGGCAGTGTTATTAGCAAGACTAGCTGTTCACTCTACTTGCAAAAATTCTACTAAAGTAATATTTACTGTTCATGGTTTTTACGTTTACAAATGTGCTCCATTATTAAGTTTGTTAATATATTATCAAATAACGAATAATATAAAAGAGCCCAAAGGTTTAATGTAAAAAAAGATAGTTTATGTTCCTGGTGTTGGAGTGAATACAGAAAAGTTTGGGTTTAGAGAATTAGATAGAAGTAAAAAACGTAAAGAGATAGTAATGTTTTTACTTTCAGTTGGGGGAACTAAGCAAGAGAAAAAATCATGAAACCTTTTTGCCGGATTGAAATTTATAACTTGATATTCAAAAAAATATAATTTGTCTTTGAGGTGTTTGAATGAAGAATTCTTTAATAAAGAAAATGGATTATTTGATAAGAAAACCACTGCCGATACTAAAAAATACCGTTTTTTTTCAAAGTTTTGGTGGTCAATATAATGATAATCCTAAGTATATTTCAGAAAATTTACATGATAGAATGCCTGACGTTAAAATTGTATGGGCAGTATATTCTCAAAAATCAGAAGTAAATGCAATTCCTTCATACGTAAAACAGGTATTGATTGACAGTAAAGAATACATTAAGTATTCATGCAGAAGTCAAGTCATTGTAGATAACATGATTGGTGTGAGAGCGTTTTTAAGTAAAAGAAATAGAAAGGTATTGGCTGCGTTATTTAAGTCAAATCGGCAGCTTAATATATCAACTTGGCATGGAACACCTATCAAGAAAATTGGGTTGGATATGAAGGACGCTAAATCAAGAAATTATTATCTGACTAGTGCCGATTATTTGATTTCTGGGTGTGAGTATACAAGAGAGAAGCTTGAAAGGGCATTTTATCCAATTAAGGTTGTAAACTGTGGAACGCCAAGGAATGACCTACTTGTAAACGAGATGCCAGAAAGTAGAAGATTGTTTTTAAAGAAAAGATTGGGATTACCTGAAAATAAGAAAATCATATTGTTTGCACCAACTTTTAGGGACAGCATAGAATATAGCGGTGTATACCAGATGGAACACTTTGATATTGCCCATATATTGGAATTGCTTAAAAAGAAGTTTCCAGGGACAGAATGGGTATTTGTATTCCGTGTACATCATGAAGTTCTTAAGAAAATAGATGTAGAAAGATTAACAAAGTTTTATTCGGGTATAGTTTTTAACGGTAATTTACATGATGACATGGCTGAATATTTGGCTGTTACAGATGCATTGATCACAGATTATTCCGGATCAATTTTTGATTTTGCTTTGACTCAGAAACCTGGCTTTTTGTTTGTTCCGGACAAATACCACTACATTAATGAGGAACGCGGAGTGTATATTAATTTAGAGGAATTGCCGTATTCAAATGCTGAAAGTTTAAACGGATTCTATAATCTAATAAGTGCTTACGATGAAATCGAATCGAGAGAACGGATAAAGAGGTTTAATATTAATATTGGTAATTCAGAAACAGGGAGAGCATCAGAGTTTCTGGCATCGGAAATTATCAATTTTATGAATACTGGGAAAAAGGGAAATAAAGTATGAAGGCATTGTTTTGAGAGGAACATTATTACTTCCTGAATAAAGACAACTGCACTGTATTTGCGATTGGAAAGATGTCAGTTGTGAATATGTAGAACAGTGTTTTAGGAAACATCATCAACACTGTTAGAATGACAAGGTCTATGCAATTTATTGTGGAAGTAGCTTAACGAGTTGAGTATTATTGAAATGAAGTGTTATTTTGGTGTGAGTGATAATTTGGGAAGAGCTACTACTGAACTGGAGAATAACAAAAAATCATGGAGTATCTTGATAGTTTATATTAAATTAGCATTTTACTCAATTGATTGAATGTTTATGTTTCCATACAGAGTATATTCTATGCAGTGAGGTAAACTGATAATGGAGATTTTGAAGAAATACAAGAAAATGAGCATTCAAGCCAAATCAGCTGTCTGGTTTGCAGTGTGTAGCATTTTGCAAAAGGGAATATCCTTTATTACTGTTCCTATATTTGTTCGCCTTCTGACTACAGAACAGTATGGAACGTATAGTGTGTATTTGTCTTGGCTTCAAATTTTGACAGTAATCACATCACTATATTTATACTATGGTGTTTTCAATACTGCTATGGTCAAGTTTGAGGAGGATAGGGACAAATATGTGTCTTCTATGCAAGGGCTGACGATTACTATTACAACTATTATTTTTGCGATATATCTAGCATTTAACAGTATGTGGAGTAAAATGCTTGGTCTAGCTCCAATAATGATTATATTGATGTTTACTGAAATGTTAGTGGAGCCTGCTTTTTACTTTTGGTCAGGAAGAGAACGGTTTGATTTCAAGTATAAAAAACTTGTTATTGTCACTTTGGTAAAATCAATAGCTAATCCTTTCATTGGATTGATTGCTGTTTCTTTGACAGATTATAAGGACTATGCTCGGATTGCATCTGTTGTCGTTATTGAAGTTGTGTTCTGCGGAACAATTATGGTGTACCAGTTTATAAAAGGAAAGTGCTTCATCAATAAGAATTATTGGAAGTACGCATTGGGAATGGCAATTCCGTTGCTACCACATTATTTTTCTAGCATGATTTTGAATCAGGGCGATCGTGTGATGATTAGTAAAATGGTAGGAACTTCAGAAGTTGCATTTTATAGTGTTGCATATAGTATAGGAATGGTAGTTAATATTTTTACAAATGCAATTAATAGTACCTTTACACCTTGGGTTTACCAAAAAATAAAATTGGATGATTATAATGGGATTTCAAGTATAGTAAATATGCTTCTTTTACTAATTCAGGCAATAGCGATTACTCTTATGCTATGTAGTCCTGAATTAGTACTTATTTTCGCTTCTTCGGATTATGCAAGTTCAGCGTATGTAATACCGCCTGTAGCAGCAAGTGTGTTTTTTATTTTCCTATATAATATACTAGCAATAGTGCAGTTTTATTATGAGAAGACACAATTCCTTTTGATTTCTTCAATTTCAGCTGCTGTTGTTAATATGGTTCTAAATTATGTGTTTATCAAGATGTTCGGATTTGTAGCTGCAGGATATACGACTTTATTTTGTTATGTTCTATATAGCATAGGACACTATATTATTAGCCAGAGAGTTATTCGAAGATTCATTCCAGGCAAGAAATTGTTTGATTCAAATACAATTTTTGTTATGTCATTACTTGTTATTGGTGTTAGTTTAGCATGTAACCTGCTCTTTAATTACTGGTATATCAGATATGGAATTATTTTAGTATGTGCGGTTACTGTTATAGTCAAGCGTAATATGATTATTGGAATACTTAAAGGAGTAAAGAATATATAAGGTTAGTTGTAAAATTATTATAGAAAATGTTTTGTTAGGAATAATTTTACCGTAATTTATATGTTTATGTGTCCAATACTATTATGTTATTTAACAAAGTAGACTTTACAGTAATGTTTTGATGTTGTCAATTTGAATCAGAGAAATCCTTCTTAATGCAAGACTACCTGACAAAAGTTTATCTAGAGAAGAAAAATCAAGGATGGTTTTACTACTGATAAAATCATCAAAACTAACATAAACGATATCTCATATCGTTTTTATGTAAACGGTAAACCATGCGTACCTCGCAAAGAATTAAGGATTATGAGATAATTCTTCTATAATAGTTTTGCTATTTACTTTAAAAACTTGTAATAGTTTTTCAAGTAAACTCTAAAAACTTTAAA
>JAEZUI010000083.1 GCA_023421115.1 Bacillota bacterium
TCATAAGTGCCACACTTAAAAGAAGCGATTTTAAAGACAATCCCCCGGCAAAGAAATACATAAACTTGGACAATCCCTATGAACCTCTGCAAACTACCGCAAAATTGACCTTCAAAGGTTCTGTAGATAGAAGTTATAGGTATTATTACAAAAGCACAACAATAGACGAGTTTGGGATTCCTACAGTTAAAACATATTCCGATACAAGTTCTACTTCTGCATCATTTAATTCCGGAAGCGATACAAGAGAAATCCGAGCATTTATATACAATGGACGAGAAAAAATGCCCTCTATATCGGCAAGAAGCTTTAAAAACACAGTTGAAAACAGCGGTTGGAAGAGAGATCTATTCTGGATTAGTGATCCTTACAAATTTGATGTATTACGCTTTATGTGCCACCTCGACAAATCAAACACTCCCTATAATTGGACAAAAGTTGACGGACAGTATAAACGAACTTTCACTCAACAGAACACCGCCAATGTTGTTTGGGCTGTAAAAAATTCAATGACCAGCCTCTATAATTATGACAGAAAAAATGCCCGCGAAATGAACTATGGCAAAGAATACTATCCCAATGCCGTCTTTGCATCGGACAGGACCTTACAAAAATATGATTGGCCAATAAAATCAGGTTATTACTTTAATCCTTTAGGCGAATACACCTGCACAGTCAAAACCGTCCAATATAAAGATACTTCCGCCTCTACCAATGAACATACCGAGTTGGTAAACAAGCTAAAGAACTCCTTCCACTACACATCAAACATGCTATACACAAGCGACGGCAAAAATTATCAAAGTCTTGACCTCCACAATGGCAATGACAAAATATTCGGCATGGACATGCTAGACATTAAAACCACCTACGATAAGATAGAAACAAAACTTGAACACTACGATGACAGTTCAAAAGCCGACCAAACCCATCAATTTTTCAAAGAAATCCTCGAAGGCTACAGCGAATCAAATACTGAAAACAGCAGAACACAATTCAAATATCGAGAGTATATAAAAGACGGTGATATATACAAAGTTGAAGAAACTACAGTTATAACCTTCAGAGTTGCACCACCCAAAAACAACAAGCTTTACACCTACATAAACATGAAAGACGGTGAATACTTAATCAATGTAAGAACAGACAACTTCACACTTAATAATTACGCCTTCAATGGCCTCGCCATAAGCGGTTTACCTTCAATGGACAATATCTTTGTCAATGTAAAAGGTACTCTTTACGATGACCAGAATGCTATAATCAGATAAATATGGGTTTCAAGCTGATTATATAAAATACCAAACAAAGAAGCCTGCCTTAAGTTTTAGAGGTAGGCTTCTTCCTATAGTGTATGTTTGCTAATTATCATCAATATCAACAGTAATTCCTAGAAGTTTGTCTGAATCTTTTTCATCTGTAAGCTCTAATACAATATTTTTGTTAATAATATGATTAAACTCCTCAAAAGACATACAGCTTTTTATTTCATTAAGCTGATTTTGATTTACTGTTGCTATATACTGTTTATTTGTCGTATTAAATAGCTCGGATAATATTCTAAATAATTCCGTTTTTTGTCTTTCATCAATACCATCAAACAGACGACTATCATGAAAAACAAAATTTATGTTGTGATTCTGTCCTTTAAAAAGCAATGTCATATCGTAACAGAATATCTTTACATTATTAATACCATCGGAATTGTCTGATTCTATTTTTGCATCAATGATGTATCTTTGTTGATTCTCTCCATCATTATTTTCTATTGTCAGCCCTGCTACACTATTAGGGTAAAAGCGTTTAGCTAGTGCCCTAAAATAGTCTCTAAGCACAATAATCTCAGTTTCAATTTCTTTCAAATACACCTCTGTGGTTTCTGCTTGCTGAATTTGAACCTTTTCAGCTTCTCGTAGCTTTTCTTTATACTCTGTTTGCAACTTTTGATATTTCTCTAAGCTTTCAAGCTTCGATTTATACTGCGTTTTCTTATCACTTAGAGATAAGAAAACATCCAAAGCTTGGTGATCTCCAAGATATTTCATAAGATTATCAAAATCTGTTTTTAACTTTGTTGCAGTAATCGACTTATCATTTTTCTCTGATTCAAGTCTTATTTTTTGTTCTAGTAGTCTCTTCTTTCTGTTTGAGACTAATTTTTCGTAAAACTTCTCTAAGTCATCAAGAGTTTTAATCAAATTGTCAGAAAAATACACATTAGCCTCTTCATAGACTTTTCGTATATCATCTTGGGTAGTTTTTGTTTCAATTTCTAAGCTTTTATTTATAGACTCAATATTATTTTGTATAAGAATAATTCTATTGTTAAGATCAAACAACTCCTTTTCCACCCTATCAGCATCATGCTGTACATCGCTGTAATCGTCAGCTATTTTAAAGTTCCCAAGATCCTCATCTAATTTTCTAATCTTATCTTGAAGATCCACAATGGTTAAAGAAACATCTTTATTCCCAGTAAAAAAATCTCTTAGTAATTCATCATTTTTAAAGTTACCTTCTAATGTTTTTATCCTATCTTGTTCTTTTTTTAAGCTATATTTTTTTTGAGCTAAAAACACGTCAAGTCCTAACAAAAAAGCATTATATAACATTGTATTGTACTGATTATACGAGCTAGCAGCCCCATCAAAATCAACATACCACTTTTTATTCGGCCTAATAAAGAATGGAATCAATGATCTAAAGCTCAAAGTTGATATAGCATCAGGAATTCCGAAACAAATCAACCCCATTTTCGCATTAAACTTTGAAATTGTTAACTCTTCTCCATTTAATACAATTTGATTAGGATTTTCAGTTGTTCTCTTTGCAGTATATTGAACCCCTGAAACTAAAAATTCCAAATAAAATTCCCATCCTGGTAATTTACTACAAAAAGAAGCATAGTTCTTTTTTTGTGAACCCATACAAAAATGAATAATATTTACAAGCAGTGATTTTCCTACACCATTATATGTTTTTCCATTTTCTCGATTATCTGGATCTTTTTGCTTCGCAACTATCAAATTCAAACCAAACTGATTAAAATTAATGGTTTTAAAACTCTCTTTATTTGAATAAACCTTTATTAACTGCATCTTATGACACCTCCATCCTTCTCTTCAACCACACCAATTGAATGAAGAAAAACAAGTGTTAGTAGCAATGCATCAAAACTGTGCTTTGCAGAATATTTATTTGTACCTAAGTCATGCTGATATTCTATCCATAAAGAGTCTATTGACTTGACTCCATCAATTTTTTTCAATAAGTATGCACCAAATCCCAGTAAAGATTCCGGAAAACGAGTATGTTTAGTTGGAATTATCATTCTTCTCCCTCCCTCGTTGGCTCTTCGAAAATATCGCATGCCTCAAAGTATTTTGACATGATAATTATAACAATACTTTGATATTTTTGTTTAATATCTGGGCTTAATCTATCTACAATATTCCAAAACAACGAATCTCCACTATGTTTAGCTTTTTCATTTTGATAAACTTCACTTAGTTTATCTCTTAATGAGTCTGCCACAAAATTACTGTTATTCGAGAGATATTCCTCTAAACACACTACCTTCATAAGCCCATTATAAAGATAGTTTGCAGTAATACTTGACAATTGATTAAACTGAATTTTTTCATCCAAATCCGGCAAAGTAATTTCATACTCTTTAGAACTATCTATTGGTAAATTCATGATATGTGCAATTATTTCATTTAAAATTGAATAATCAATATTCTTTAAATTGCCTGGATCAGGCAAATACCCAACTATTGTAAATATTTGATCATCATCCAGACTAAACACCTTATCTTCTAAATCTTTTGCAGTTAATATTCTTGCATCTTTAAGCTTGAAAGCACTCATGATTTCTTGGATAGTTTGTTCGCAATCTGCATTTACACCATTATACTTATCATTTACAACAAAATAGAATTTATTTACTGGTGCCCATTGTTTATGTAATCCAATAAAATCTGTTTTAATTTTATTAACTGCATCTATATATGATTTTCTTATATCTTCTGGTGCATATACTTGATAATATACTCCTTCAGATTTTATATACCCATCATTTTTCCGATCACCAATATTACCCCAAGGTTTAATTGACTGAAAGTCTTTACACGAATAATTCATAGTAGCCGTAAAAATATCCTCAAAAGCTTGCCCATCAGCTTTGTATATCTTATTCTGGAATAAAATTCTTGCTATTGATCGCTCTTGAGTGTTCATCCAACGACTCCCCCTTAAATCTTTAGTTTCATTATAAAACATTTAGAACAGTTTGTAATCCAGTTTTTATAAAACAACATCTGTCATTAGCATTTAACAACTATTGCTTTCATTTTCAACGCGTTAAAATTTGTAACAGTTTCATTTCCTTTATCTCCTAAATGTATTTCATTGGCGAACTTCTGTTCTGTATATATTATACTCTATTTTCCTTTACAGAACAAGTGTTTCAGTTAAGTCTTTATACATTTTACTTTATGTAAATGTTGAAAAATCAAAGGAGGTTTTATTAAAGTTAGCTAATCAATACTTAATAACTCCTCAAAGATAGGGGTAAAATCAATATTCTTTATTGCACCATACTGACTAATAAAATAATTTTTCATGTAATCCTCATGCTTCCGAACACCCTTTTCTCCTGAAGTTCCAAAATCAGCTAATGAGTATTGAATACTCAATTGTGTTTCATCATCCCTTTCCACAAATTTTATTTCATCTCGTCTAAATATATTAGAATTCAAGAAAATAGGATTGTGGGTATTAAAAATAAGTTGTGCATTTTTAGTATTAATATCATCATTATGAAATATATTGATAATGCTCATCAATGCCATAGGATGAAGTGAAGCATCAAATTCATCAACAACCAATGTTCCTCCATTTAACAAAACACTAATAATCAGCGGAAAAATATTAACAAATCTGATTGTTCCATAGGATTCAAAAAACTCAGCAGCCATGACTGTTCTCTTATCCTTATCATTAAAAATAGAGCATAATTTAGCATCTGTTTCATCATATTGTACTAAATACCCTAGTGCCTTTGAGTTAATACCAAAAACTTTTGCAGCATCGTTAATTGTCTTTTCAATATATACCGTTTTCTTTTTTGGATCTAAAAGTTTTTTCGTCAAATGAAGAGCATCGGACCTGCAACCGGAAGACTAAATATTAATAATCGCTTGGCAGAGATTTACAATAATTTTTCCACATCCCCTACAAATGTAAATGAAAGAAGTGAAGAAATAATATTAAAACCAATCATAAGTGCCACACTTAAAAGAAGCGATTTTAAAGACAATCCCCCGGCAAAGAAATACATAAACTTGGACAATCCCTATGAACCTCTGCAAACTACCGCAAAATTGACCTTCAA
>JAEZUI010000084.1 GCA_023421115.1 Bacillota bacterium
GGCAGTACACTGCTTCGCAACCTACTTTCAGCCGTTACTGGAAAACTTGGAAGCATTCATGAAAAAGTATGATTATGCAGATGAGGTTAAAGAATTTATTGAAGCAGTTAGAATTGAAGCCGACTTGTATAATCGTTTTAAGGATTATTACAGCTATGTATTTTATATCGCAAAGAAAAAATAGTAGTATAATAAACCTGAAACGATTCCTTTACCTACACCGAATTTTCTACTCTGTTTATTTTGCACCCCCTCTGAGGGGTCAATCGGAGGAATAATTAAAATGATTAGGTTTAGTTTAATAAATGATACTCTCTACTTTAATTATAACACAAGGATAATGGAAAATATAGCCTTATAATACTTGGTATATACTAGTATAATGATATAAGTAATGCGACATTGGCTATAATCTATTTATCAATAAAAAAGGGGAGAGGAATCATGGATACAATACAAAAACATAACGAGGAAGAAGTTTTCAATGTTGGGCTATCGAAAATTAAAATGGTTTACCAGCGTTTTGGTGACTCGGCTTTTCCGCCTGTTTTCCTGATTATGGGTGGTGGTGCACAGATGATTAACTGGCCTGAAGGTTTCTGTATAGAATTAGCAAGTCGTGGTTTGCATCCAATACGTTTTGACAACAGGGATGCCGGACTTTCTACGCACTTTTCAAATGAACCGGTTCCAGACTTTGAAGCGGTTCAAGCTGGGGATTTTTCTACTGTGCCATATACACTTTCTGATATGGCAGCAGATATAGTCGGACTAATGGATACCCTTGGATTAGATAGTGTTCACCTTGTTGGTGCATCTATGGGTGGAATGATTGCCCAGACAGTTGCTATAGAGTATCCTGAAAGGGTTAGAACGCTGACCTCTATGATGTCTACTACTGGAGATAGCACTGTAGGTCAGCCAGACTGGGCAGTATTGGCTGGCTTGGGTGCACCGCCGAGTGAAGACCGGCAAGGCTATGTTGATTGGCAAGTTCGGTCACTCAAAGCAATTGGGTCTCCAAAGTATCCTCTGGACGAGGTATACGCTGCCGAAAATGCAGGGCGCGCATGGGATCGCGACCATGACCCACTAGGCATGTTGCGGCAGGCTGTTGCAGTTATCAAATCCGGAGACCGTTCAGAGCAACTTCGCTCTTTACATGTACCTACTCTCGTTATTCATGGTGAAAGCGACAAGATGGTTGATGTCAGTGGAGGACGTGCTACGGCAGCAGCTATTCCAAATGCCGAGTTGGTAATCTTTGAAGGAATGGGACATGGCTTGCCAAAGCAATTATGGTCAGAGTTTGCTAACCTAATTGCTGAACTTATACATCGAGTTGAATCCTCACAATGAATACAACTACTTGAAAGGAGATTTCACTATACCAGAGTGTACTAATAAACATAATAAAAATTTCATTCAAGTAAAAATTTATGGGTTCGCTGGAACAACAAAAACATTCGTTGATCTAAGTAATTAAAGTATTTCTCCATTTCGATAAATAAGTTTGTTGCACAATAACCTATCCCCTTCTACTGATTTCATAGGTTATTAACGATTTTGAAATACACATTGTTTTTGCTATGTTATTGAAGCGGGTATGGTGAGAGGTACCCTCCGCGTGTTTTTGCTGTGCTTTTTCACATTTGCTGATAATTGAAGATACGGGGCGTAGCGCATCTATTAATTCTTCTTTTGTATATTTGTCAACAATACTTACGCCTGTTATCAAGAATTTCGAAATGTACAACGCCTTTATCCTATTTTTAAGAAGTGTATGCTGAGAGGTACCCTCCGCAAATTTTGGCTGTATTTTTTCACATCTGCTGATAGTTGAAGAAACAATTTGCAGAGCTTCTTCCAATTCCTCCTTTGTGTAACTGTCCATAACATCACCTCTGATCATTTTAATATAAAATACATTCCCAATCAACTTTCTGTTTCCGCCGTCTAAGTTCATTCTATAATATGGGTAAATATTCCCGACATAAACTTTTATAATTATCTCATTTCCTGTGATTTCATAATCCAAGGAAATGTAATCCAAATAACTGTCTATTATTTCA
Source organism: Bacillota bacterium (assembly GCA_023421115.1). Classification (GTDB taxonomy): domain Bacteria; phylum Bacillota; class Clostridia; order Acetivibrionales; family Acetivibrionaceae; genus Acetivibrio. The sequence goes on from JAEZUI010000084.1 coordinate 2,073, forward strand.
CCTTCTTTATACTTACTATGGTCGGCTTTGAATAATACTTTTTTATCAGTGTCATTAATATTCATACTTACTAATTGAACTGCAACTATTTCAGACTGTTTTTTGATTTCACCATCTTTTCTAACCTCTTTGTCTGGTATTTCAAGATAGTATGCCTTTTCACCATAGGTATTCTTAATTTTATTAATATTATGTATGGAAGCAGTTTTATAATGCTTGACTGTCGGATTTACACTATAACACTGGTTATCACTTATTGTTGATATAATCAGGTTTATTATATCACTATTTGGGTTTTTAACAGATTTACCATCAAAATAAATTAGTTTAAGATTGTCTAAATGTTTATTACTTTAAAGATTCCCATGATAATATTTCCGGGCTTTACTGCCAGCACCTCTAAAATTTTAGAAAATCACAATTATAACTTGTTCAGTAGCAGTTTTAATAGTTACAGGCGGAATTGCAGTATTTGCTACTGCAGCTAAAAATAATACAGGAAATAGTGATAGAGTGTCCTTAATTGAAAGTCCTGTTCCAACAGCAGTTGTATCTTCCACCAGTTCAGCAATATCATCCACTGAAAGGTTATCGAAGATTAATGCTGATACGCCATCCCCAAAGCCGCTTGACGAGAAAGCCCTAGCGGAATATTGGAAAATGGGGGCACTGAACATTAACGGAGTGCCTTATTTACCACTTACTGCTACGGCAAAAAACTTAGGGTATACGGTAAATGTGGACACTAAAAATATTGACTCTGCTAATTATTCAAACACTGTTGAATATAATTATGAGTTAGTAAAAGACGGAAAATCTCTTGGTATTGCCAGCATAGCTATTTCAAATGGTAAGATTGTAACATCTATGATTGATGGAATCTTCTTAAATACAAATAATAAAGAACTCTATACCAGCATTATATTACAGAAAGACACTATCTATATGTCCGCTCAATTCTTCAAGGAGGCACTTGATACTGGTAATAAATTGCCTTAAATTATATTCTTTAAATTACATAAATAAACAGACTGCTCACTAACGGTCTGTTTATTTTATAACAGGATTTCGGACCTACTTACTTCCTAACCGTGAAATTACCAGATATCGGATTACCACCGGCGGCTGATCCTGAGCCATCATTTACAAAAGATATGTAGTAATTTTATGCTGTGTTTAAGTTGGAGAATGTTGTTGTCCACCAGCCAGTATGGGTACTTGTGTTAAATTTCTGGGTGCTTAATACTAATTTATTCGTACCAGCCTGATATAGGTTAATATGAAATGACGGATTTTGCATAGTATAATCAGCTACCAAATGCCAACATATTATTTACATGGTAATTTGGTGCACTTTGCAGCACATAAAAACCATATTGGGTTTTACCCTACGCCAACAGGTATTGAAGCTTTTGAGGATGAACTATCCAATTATAAAAGTGCAAAAGGATCTGTTCAATTTCCTATTAACAAACCGATACCGTTTGATTTAATAAGGAAGATTGTTGAGTGTAGAGTTAGTGAAGCTGTGAATAAAGTTAAGCACAAAATGACATTTGGCTTTTTATAATTTCCGTAAACTATGGGTATTATATGGTTTATGGAGGTGTTTTTATGTCATATGATAAACTTTTTGAGCCTGCGTATATTGGTAAACTAAAGTTGAAAAACAGGTTAGTGTTATCGCCGATGAATACACAGTTTTCAATAGGAGATCCATCAGTGCTTGGAGAAAGATATTATGAATATTATAAAGCACGTGCTAAAGGTGGAGTTGGGCTTATTATTACAACCCATGTTAAAGCGGAAAAAAATGTTGACCCGTATCCGCTTACTTATGGGTATGCTACTTTGGATTCGGCAAGTCAAATTAAATATTTTTATGAAATAACAGAAATGGCTCACAGATATGATGCGAAAGTAGCAATAGAGCTATCTCCAGGTACAGGAAGATTAGCAGACACCGTATTAAAGGACAGATGGCCTGTGGGACCTTCAGAAAATGGGCTTTTGGGAATGCCTGAAGTGAAAACACGTGAATTAACTAAGGATGAAATAAAGGAACTGGTTGAGGCTTATGGAAGATCAGCAGGATTAGCAAAACAAGCAGGTTTTGATATAATTTACGTTCACTTTACAGCGTACCTTGGAGATCAATTTCTTTCGTCAGTATGGAATCGTAGAACAGATGAGTATGGTGGTAGTATAGAGAACCGGATGAGGTTTTTAGTGGAATGCATTGAAAGTGCAAGAAGAAACGTTGGAAATGACTTTCCGATGATTGTCGGATTGGCTTTAGATCATGGGTTTCAAGGTGGTAGAGAACTTGAAGAGACAATAGAAATAGCTAAAAAACTTAAAGAGATGAGTATTGATACGCTGCATCTGAGGCGTGGTAGTTATGATAACATGAATTTGTTAATACCTACGGAATATATGGAAGATGGAGTTTCAGTTGAATATGCCAATAGAGTCAGGGAGCAGGTAGGTATACAGGTAATTTCCGATGGAAATATCGGAGACCCTGTATTAGCTAATAAGCTGATTGAGGAAAATAAACTCGATTTTATAGGGCTAGCCAGAGCTTTGTTAGCAGATCCCGAATGGGTAAATAAAGCGCGTGCCGATAAAAAGGAAGATATAGTTCCTTGCGTGAGGTGTATGCAGTGTATTAATAGAGTGTTTTTTGGGCAGTTTGCAGCGTGCAGCGTAAATCCTTACCTTGGGAAGGAATATTTAAGCCCGATAATACCAACTAAGCATCCTAAAAATGTGCTTGTAATAGGTGGCGGGATGGCAGGAATGGCATTTGCAAAACTGGCTGAAGAAAAAGGCCATAACGTCACTCTAGTTGAAAAGACTTCCGAGCTTGGGGGACACCTTTTAGAAGGAGCCGTAATGGATCATAAGAAAGAAGTTGATGCCTACTGCGAGCATTTAGTAAGGGAGATTAACAATTCCAATATAAAAGTAGTTTATGACACACAAGGTACGAATGAACTGGTTCAAAAGTATAATCCGGATGCAGTAGTGATTGCAACAGGTTCCATCCCTATAATTCCTCAAATTCCAGGGATCCACAAGTCGAAGGTCAAGATAGCTACAACCATGTTAAAAAATGGAGAGGAAACGGGTCAGAATGTCATTATTGTCGGTGGGGGTCTTGTTGGGTGCGAAACAGGATTGCACTTAGCACAGAAAGGAAAGAATGTTACTATAATAGATATGCTTTCTGAAGTAGCACAGGATGTTATCTTTATGTCAAAGTTATCATTGATTCAAGCACTCAATGATAAGGGGATAAAGACTGAGGGAGGACTTGAGCTATTGGAGGTAACGGATAGAGGAATTATTGTCAAAGAGTTAAATGGAAATACGAAAGAGCTTACTTGTGATACAGTGGTAATAGCTATAGGACTAAAAGCGGATGACACATTATACGATGAACTAAAAAGTGAAGTTGACGAAATATATAAAATTGGAGATTGTATCAAAGCAAGAAAGTTTATTGATGCAACACAAGAAGCCTTTCAAATAGCACACGATATTTAAGTTGAAGAAGAAGTAGTTGGTCTAACAGTGGACAAAAGATTTAAAGCTGGGTCGGTTTGGAAATTGCATGTTTCCATATTGTATGTATGCAGACTAAAGCCACATTGTGGATTTTGGCCTGCATTTTTTATTGCCTAGAATACTCAAAACCACTGAAAGACTATTTAATTGGTATAAAAATCGTTGAAATCGGATTTGGGTGTGATTTAAGTGAAACCCTGAAGGAAAGATTCAATAGTATTTGTCTTGAGGTTGAGAAGATTATTTCTGAAAAGGTAGATTCTGCCCAGACTTTATTTGAGGGAATAAATTTATGAATCACCAAAAAGGTTCCTTAGAAATATACTGAATATATACTTGTTGCGGAATAAGGATGCTAAGTCTGAAATTTGAAATGAGGCTGTGATAAATCAATCTATTAGATATATCGGTCGTTAAAATGAATTTATTGCTGGAGGGTAAAGTATGGAAGTGCAAGATTTTTTAGGCAGGAACTTTGACAGTTTTATAGCAGAAATAAATTATGATATAAACTTATTATATATAATTCCATGTGTCTATACAAGAAATGTGATACTAAACCATTTAAGAGACAGAGTATTCATGCTTGAATCTGTTGTGAAAGCTATGAACCAATCAAAGCATCAACAGATGGAGACTACGCCTGTTCATCCGGAAGTTGCTCCTATGCTAGAACCATCTGCGCTGCAGCAACCAACAGTTCAAGGAAACCAAACAACTTTTACACTTCAGGAACTATCCAAATATGATGGGAAGGGTGGTAACCCCGCATATATTGCGGTGAAGGGTACTGTTTATGATGTTACAAACAATGCTGCCTGGGCAGCTGCAACACACTTCGGCCTAACGGCAGGCAAGGATCTAACCAATGAATTCGTTTCCTGTCATGCAGGTCAACCTATACTGAATAAATTAAAAGTAGTTGGAAAGTTGGAGACAATGTAAGTAAAGGTTCAAATAAAGGAGGGAAGGTCCTCTTTGGATACGCATAATAGAAGTATTACTTGTCCTGAATATAAAACGAGGCTAAATACAGCCGTAAATCTTTTGGAGACTGTTAAGGCGAAAATCAGGCAGGGTGGTTTGAAAAAAAGGAATCTTGTTTGGCTTGAATTAACTGGGTGTTCAGGAAACATCATATCGCTTCTCGATGGATCGAATCCGGATTTTTTGTACCTGATTTCCCAAATGACCAATTTTGTCTATAATAACAGTCTTTCAGCGAACGAAGGACAGAAGGCTATGGAACAATTGTTTAGTGTCCTTGGAAGTGACTATATCCTTGCTGTTGAGGGCGCTGTTGCAACTAAAAACGATGGTCTCTATAACATAATTGGCCGCTTGAACGGTAAACCGATAACTGCACTTGATGCTGTAAAAACACTTGGGGAGAAGGCTGCATTTGTTATTGCCGTGGGTGCCTGTGCAACCCATGGCGGCGTTTCTGCTGCAAGGCCTAATCCTGCTGAGTGTGTCAGTGTACAGAGTGTGCTAAATAGAAAGGTTATAAAGTTGCCGGGATGTCCGTGTCATCCGGACTGGTTTATGGGGACACTGGCACATATCCTGCTTTACGGAGAACCTGAGCTTGACAGCCGGGATAGACCTGTTCTGTTTTACAGCACGTTAATTCATGATAGATGTCCTCGTAGGTCATATTTTGATAAGGGAATTTTTGCGCAAAAGCTAGGAGATAAAACCTGTATGTTCAAACTAGGTTGCCGCGGACCGGTAACGCGTATAGACTGCCCAATCAGGCAGTGGAATGAATATGTGAACTGGCCTATTGAGGATGACACACCTTGTATCGGTTGTGCACAGTTTGGATTTCCCGATGCAATGGAACCTTTTATCAGCTACAATACCACAAGAGAGGTTAAAAGATGAGAAAAAAGATTGTTATTAATCCTGTTACGAGAATAAGCGGGTTTATGGAAATCCAAGCGGATATCGAAAATAACCGGGTGGTAGATGCTAAAACAGAAGGACTTTTATTTCGAGGCTTTGAAAAAATGCTAAAAGGCAGAAGTCCCTTTGATGCAGTATATTTCACCCAGCGCATTTGTGGGATTTGTTCAACTGCCCATTCCATGGCTTCAACCCTTGCCTTAGAGGATGCTATAGGTGTTGTTCCATCTGAGCAAGGTAGATATTTAAGGGACATCCTCCATGGGTGTGAGTTTCTTCAAAATCATATACGTCATTTTTATCAGTATACTATTCCTGATTTTGTAAAGCTCCCCGAAGATTATCCTCTGTTTAAGTCAGAGCTTAATGATTTCAGATTGCCAAAAGAAAAGAATGACAGGTTGCTTAAAGATTATTTTGATTCTCTTGAATTAAGTCGCAGCAGCCATGAAATGCTTGCTGTACTTGGTGGAAAAGTTCCACATAACCATGGAATTTTTGTTGGAGGTATTACCACACAGGCCACTACTGATAAAATTATCAAGATAAAATCCATTCTGCATTCCGTATACCAATTTATTAATGATAGAATGATTCCGGATGTTTATACCATCGCTGAATATTACAGGGATTATTTTTATATGGGAAGAGGTTATGGGAACCTTTTAAGTTTCGGTTGTTTCAACAGCTATAAAAATCTGGGAACATTATATGTGAACCCTCTTGTATATATCGGGGGTAAAATAAGTGCATTCAATCCGGATAATATAACCGAAGAAATTGAATATGCATGGTATGAGGACAGACAAGACACAGATAAACCTTTTGAAGCTGACCCGGAAGCTGATATGAGCAAATCTCAGGCATATTCATGGGTCAAGGCTCCAAGATACAACAATTTGCCCTTTGAGACAGGTCCACTGGCAAGGATGTGGCTTTCAGGTGAATATAGAAATGGAATATCAACCATGGACAGGACCATTGCAAGAGTTTTAGAAGCAAGAAAGATAGCATCAATTGTGAATATATTACTTGAAAACCTTATCCCCGGTGTATCGTTACAAAAGGAGTATTCAATGCCGGAATCAGCTGTAGGAAAAGGTTTGATTGATACTACAAGAGGAGCTCTAGGGCACTGGTTAAAAATTAATAATCAGGTTATTTCGTTTTACCAGATTATCACTCCGTCTGCTTGGAACCTTTCAACCCGAAGTAGTAATAATACGAAAGGGACTGCTGAACAAGCACTTACAGGTACATTCGTAAAAGATATTAACAATCCTGTAGAATTAGGCAGAACTGTACGTTCTTTTGACCCTTGTATTTCTTGTGCAACCCATATTTATACCGGAGGAAAACATATTACTACTGTACAGGTTGTTCCTTGAACAAAACTTTCAGGTCTAATATTATACAAGACTGCCTTTGAATCAGTATATGCATAGATGATTGTTTGTATAAAGGCATGCGTATCAGATGTATCTTTGGCTATTCCGGGAATTATGCAAATTGAATTTTTTAAATCTGAAGATACTTGCTTAAAATACCAGCCTTCAAAATATTTTCTGATTTTCTTTCTTCCTTGAAATAATATAGGTTCATTTATGTGCTTTAAAATCATAGAGATCTCCATTAATTAACTAATAAAATCACTTGCGACTATATTATTATCAACTATTATCCGTTTTACTCTATATAACCAGAACTAGAATATTTACTTTATATCAGTCAAGTTGATCAAGTTCCCCCAATTTTATTATCTCTAATCATCAGAGATGCTATATTCAAACCCTCCACTTTAACACCAGACTTTTGTTTGGTGTTAATCTATTTTCATAGAATGACAAGGAGGAATAGATGATGGAGGATGTAATCAAGGTAGAGCATTTATCAAAATCTTATGGTAATCTGAAAGCTGTTGATGATTTCAGCTTTTCGGTAAAGGGCGGCACGGTATTCGGCTTGCTTGGCGCAAACGGCGCAGGAAAGAGCACAACCATTGAATGTGTTTTAGGTACAAAAAAGGCGGACAGTGGAGTTGTCTCTGTATTGGGAATGAACCCGATTACAAAACGTAAGGAACTTTTTGAGCAGGTGGGCATACAGTTCCAGGAGGCGCATTATCAAGATAATATCAAGGTCTCTGAACTGTGTGAGGTAACTGCATCTCTTTACAAAAAACCGGCGGATTACAAAAGTTTGCTAAAAAAGTTTGGCATTGAAGACAAGGTAGGTATTCTTGTAAAAGAACTTTCCGGCGGACAAAAACAGCGCCTGTTTATTGTGCTTGCCCTAATACCAAACCCACAAGTGGTATTTTTAGATGAACTTACAACAGGTCTTGACGCAAGAGCTAGACGAGATGTTTGGAAGATCCTCGAAAGGCTTAAAGCTGAAGGGATGACCATTCTGCTGACTTCGCATTTTATGGACGAGGTCGAAACCTTATGCGATGAGGTTTGCATTTTGAAAATGGGTAAACCAGTGTTCTATGGATCAGTTATTGATGCTATTAATCAGAGTCCTCACGACAAATTTGAGGATGCTTACCTTTGGTTTACAGATGAGGAGGTAGAGCAAAATGAAAGCCTATAAAACAATACTTAAAACAGAATTTAAGCTGTCCTTGCGTGGTATGGATATGTTGATTTTTGCAGTTATAATGCCTATCATTGTACTTGTCGTGCTTGGAATTATCTATGGAAACAAGCCAGCCTTCGAAGGTGCAAGCTATACATTTATTCAGCAATCCTTCGGTGCTTTGGCGAGTATTGCGATTTGTGCCGGAGGAATTATGGGCTTGCCTCTAGTCGTGTCTGATTACAGAAGCAAGCAAATCTTGAAAAGATTTAAGGTTACTCCCATAAGCCCTGTTACAATTCTGCTTGTAGAGGTGACTGTATATTTTCTATATGCCGTAATATCTTTGCTTACGCTGCTTGCTGTGGCAAGGGTATTCTTCAGTTTCAGAATGCAGGGCAGCATATTACAATTTATACTCGGGTGGATATTGGTCATGGTTTCAATGTTTAGCATAGGCATGATGGTGGGTGGCATTGCTAAGAATTCTAAAATTGCAGGCATTATTGCAAGCTTATTGTATTTTCCAATGCTGATTTTTTCGGGAGCAACACTTCCTTACGAAGTAATGCCAACAACAATGCAGAAAGTTGTGGACATTTTGCCACTGACGCAAGGAATCAAAATACTAAAATCCGCAACTTTGAACTTGCCAATGAATAATGTACTATTGCCGATTATTGCAATGGTGGTAATTGCGTTCATATGTTCATTTGTGGCAATTAGATTTTTTAAATGGGAATAATGGACCAGTTTATTTCTAAATACTGATGAGAATTAAGGCACCTACGCAGAGAAAATGTAGAGTGCCTTTATTTTTCACCTCATAAAAAAAATGAATTTAATTAGGTTTGTATAACTTTTTTGGAAAAAAATGCAGGAAGAGATTTGCTCAAAAAACGATAAAATATGAGGACTGTTTTTAAAGAATAAATTCTTATAACCTTAAGTTTGTATTGCTGTTTTTTGTTTTGTGCAGGAGGTTCAATACTTAAGGATAATATTATTTTGGGATTTTTATTTAAAATTAAAGCGAATGGATATTATTTTGGATAATTTTTGGTTTTAGTAGTGAAAAACAGAATTTGTTATGATATTATGAAAAAAGCAAATATCTATCTATTTTTATTCAATTATTTAATAATTGTACCAGGAGGTGAATAAATTGCTTGAAATAATTGTTTTATGGTATCTATCTAAAAAAAATTCAAGGATAGCAAAAGAAAAGGGATACAGTGGTATTGGGTTTGTTTTACTAACAATATTTTTGTGGTTCTTTTTCGAAATTTTCGGATTGATATTAGGAGGTATTATATTAGGAGATTCCCTTGTTATGTACGGTATAGGCATTTTATCTGCTGGAGTTGGGGGAGTGATATCACATATTATAGTAAAAAGCCTGAAAAACAAGAACGGATCCATAGAAAACCTAATAAACGATAAAAATGAAAGTTATACGGAGTACTCGGATTTTGATAATGAAAATCGCCAATGAAATAAGAGTTCCGTAATTAAAAATAGCAAGTGTATTATATTTCAACATATTCAAAGTTTTGATTTATTTGGCTTTGTGACAAATAATGTATAGGTTGCTTTTTATAATTTGTTTTAAAGTTTATTGTTTCTATGTAGTAAAGGCGTTGAAAAGTTCACCACCACAAAATGGTACAAAACTTTCTCAACGCCATCTACAATATGTACTATTTACTTTTAAATTACTGCATTGATTATTTATTACTCCTGAGTGATTATTACTTTTTTTCCTTTAGTATCCCAATCAACTTTTGCACCAAAGCTTTCAGCTACTGCACGAGCTGGCACTAATGTTCTTCCATTAAGTATTTGACCGGGAACATCTAAGGTAATTTTAGTACCGTTTTTCGTCATGAAGTTGTCGCCTATTTTCATGACGATTGTTGTATCTAACCTTATTGAAGTAACCGTCTTTGTATCTGCTTCCCATGTAACGGTTGCGTCCATAGCTTCAAATATTGCACGAAGAGGTACTAGTGTACGACCGTTTTCTATTATCGGAGGTTGGTCAAATTCAACCTGATTTTTATTTAATAAAACTTTAATCTGGATATTATTTTCCAAACTTCCGGCACCATTTATTGCAAGCTTATAATCGCAATCACTCAAACATGTCAATTTGCCAATATGAAATGGCTAGTTCAACACCAATTGAGCATTTTGTTTTTTTGGAATCACCTAATAAACAAAATTATTACTTTGCAAACTTTATTTGTATAATGATATAATACTATTAGACATTTCATTGTAGATTATTTCAAATTTTAAAATATACGCCTTATGTTATAAGGCTTGTATATAAAATAAATACAAGGGGGAGTTTATAATGTATAACAAATTTGTCAAGTTGTTTAGCGCTTTAATTGCAACTTCAATGCTTTTTGTTTTTTTCCCAAAAGTGCTTGTTTTCTCACAAGAGGAAACAGACATCATAATTGAATTTGAAGATACGGAACTCAAAAGATCAATACTTGAAGCAATTGGAAAACCGTCTGGTGATGATATTTTGAAAAGTGATGCTTTGAGTATTACCAAATTAGAAATAAACACTTCTGTATCATATGGTATGATGGGCCCAAGACAAATAAAAGATATTACTCCACTAAAATATTTTAGTAATCTAACCGAACTCAAAATAGTTGGAAAAGGAAGCACTGGAATAATAAACGATATAACCCCATTGACTGGTCTTACAAAATTAAAACATTTATCCTTGTACAATAATGCATTCAATAATATAAGCCCACTGGAAAATCTTAAAGATCTGACTTACTTAGACTTATCTCATAATTACGTAAACGATATAACTTCACTGAAAAGTCTTAAAAATTTATCCTATTTGAATTTATCACACAATAGCTTAAAGGCTATAAATCTAGATTCGCTTACATATCTTCCTAATATTGAATTTCTGGATTTATCAAATAATCAAATAGAAGATATAAGTATACTTGGCACAATTGACAGTTTAACAAATGTAAATATCTCAAACAATCAAATAAGTGACCTGACAGCACTTAGCAATTTAAACAACTTAAATTCTTTGAATTTATCAAACAATCAAATAAGTGACCTGACAGCACTTGGCAATTTAAACAACTTAAATTCTTTGAATTTATTTAACAATCAAATAAGTGACCTGACAGCACTTAGCAATTTAAATAACTTAAATTCTTTGGATTTATCAAGTAATCAAATAAGTAACTTGGAATCACTAAGTGAGCTTACTAATTTAAATGAATTATTGCTAAGTGCTAATAAAATTAATGACTTTAGTCCACTTGAAAATCTTCTTAATCTAACCTGCTTGGGCTTAAATGATACTGGAATAAGTAATTTAGCTTCCCTAAGTGCTCTTTTAAACTTGGAAAAATTATATCTTTGCGTGAATAATATAGAAAATATAAAACCTTTGAGTAAGCTTTCCGCATTAAAAACTTTATACCTGCCAACTAATTCAATTAAAGATATAAGCCCATTAAGTGAGCTTTCCAACTTAGAATTTTTAAGTTTAGATCATAATCCTATAAATAATTCACAAACACCTGATGCAATTCATAAACCAGAATTAGATTTTTCAGTAGGTAATATTACTTATGAAGTCTGGGTTATAGAAAAACCATCTTTTCAGTATGGAGATTTTAATGGTGATGGATATGTAAATTCAATAGACTTTGCATTATTAAGAAAATATTTGCTAGGAATGATTGATAAAATGCCAACTGGTAATGTTTTAGATATTGCAGATTTGAATGGTGATGGAAATATAAATTCAATAGACTTTGCATTATTCAGAAAATATTTGCTAGGAATTATAAATGTATTTCCTGTTGAAAATAATTTGAATTAAGTAATTCCTGCTATATAGTCATTTTTTATTGTTTTTCCAAATAAAAAATCCCTTAAAGGTAAAACAGTTGATTATTTACCTTTAAGGGATGCACTATAAATTGAATTATCAGAATTTGTTGACTTCTTTATTTATTTCACTTTCTCAAGCTTAAATTCACCATTTTCACTCTTTAAGGTCATCTCAGCCTTTTTTCGTAAAGGGCAAGCCACTCATTAGCTGATGCCCACCAAGTGTCAGCATCATACTCTTCGGACATGTTTTGCTTTGAGCCGATACCTGTTATTTCCGAGCATACTGCTGCCATAATGTATTTATCCAGCCCGAAAGTATCGGATGTTCTTAACACTTCAACAAAACAATCTACAACAGGTTGACCTAACTCGACAAGGGTATTGAAAGTTTCAATATTAGCGTTTATATAATCATAAGGATTGCTGCTTAGCGAAATACCGGCGGGGACTTTAGTGATGGACTCTGCCATTTGAATCATATCATTTTTTGACATGGAGGGCGTGTTGAAACTATTGTTAAGATAAACTGTGAATCCAAGCCAAATAAACGGGATTTTTGTGATACTTTCAATATTACTTGAATACATTGAGTGTGCTACATCTTCATAAGTCAATTCTAAGCTGTCAGTTAAAACATAGAATTTTGATTCCTTTTGAGGAATACCATCCTTACCTGCCAATACGCGAAGATAATTGTAGGGACCAGTTTGCCGTATACCGTATTCATCCTTCTTATATTGATAATATTTGTTCTTTTGATAATATAAATCGGTATAATATCCTTCATTTCCAATAAAGTGTGCAACTCGCAAAAATGAATCACTGCCATTATTTGAGCTGTCGAAAAAGGCTTGCCATTGATTTTTTCCAAAGACTTCTGTTTTCGAACTGTTTTCCGTGCCAGATACAATTACAAAGCAACCATCTTTTTCGGCTGTCTGTAGTGTATAATATTCGGGAATATTCGAAAAGCCGGAATATTCAATATCGGTATTGTTTAAAGACTCATCAGTCTGACTATTCTTCACGCAAGCGCAAAATGAAAATAAGATAAGAAGGAGTAATAAAAATATAACATTCTTTTTCATGGCACATCTCCTAAATCAATTAATAATATAGCGTATTGTTCTTGTATACATATTTATTTAAACTACTACTATAGTCTGTAATAATGTAATACTATCACGATAGTCTGCGTGAGTCAATATATAATATTTTGATTTAATAAGTAAGATTATTGAGTTTAGAGTTAGTAAAACAAAAATAAAGCTGCGAATAAAGTAAAGCGCAAATAGCTCTAAATGGTTACTTTAGCAGTTCCCTTTTATTAAAAGCAGACATTATAAATCTCTTCATAGCCTTGAGATTTGTAAGCCACACTATATGGGCACTCTGTTTTGTATTACTAAGTATTCTTGGAACAAGAAACTTAGCAACTGTTTCAGGCCTATCTCCAAGAGTATTGAAAATTTTCCTAAAACGGCTGTCTTGAGTGACTTTTGACACTTCTCCAGTAGGCGACTTTGTAATAAAATCTGTAAGCATCATGCCTGGGGATAGCCTCCCGACTTTTACAGGAGAATTCTTTAATTCTTTTGCTAATCCTTTGGTAAAATAAGTAAGAGCACATTTTGAGGTTCCATATAAAATAGTTTGCTCAACAATCATGCCATTAGAGCCTAAACCTTCCATATTCCAAATCTGACCATGTCCTTGACTAAGCATATTTTCAGCAGCTACTTTGGAACCGTAAATAACACCCTTTATATTTGTGTCAACAACTGCATCCACGTATTCATCAGGTACATCCCATAATGATTCACTTGGGTAATTTTGACCGGCATTATTGATCCATATGTCTACGCTTCCCCACTTTTCAACTGATTTTTGCCATAGGTTTTCTATGTCGACCATATTTCTTACATTACAATCAAAATATATAAACTGTTTTTCAAACCCCTTTAACTCATCTTTTGCTTTGAGAAAGGACTCGGGTTTTGATCCGGAAATAGTCACATTACACCCTTTTATTAAAAATTCTTTAGCCATTTCAAGGCCTAATCCACGAGTACTTCCTGTTATTACAACATTTTTCATTTTCTCATCCTCTTCCTTTTCTTAATGGATAAAAAGCATTAAACTTACAGTTCAAAGAGACACAAACTATCCTGTTAAAAGTCTAATGCTTCTCACCTTTATTAACGTTGATTCAAGAGCTTCAAAACATTGATATTTGTATATTATTGGATATTGAAAACAAAGTCAACCCAAAGAGAGAATCAAATCTATTGGAAATAATTGAATGAGGATTATATTCCTCGGTATAGCAAAGCTTGAGTTAATAAAACTATTCAACTAATTTTCCAATCACAGGAACACCATTAAGCATTCCTACTCCATGAGGAGATTTTGATTTAATTTCTTCAGTAAAGTCATTTCCAGCCTCATAGCCATTATGATCGCCCTTCCCCCAAGTTCTTATATTAGTCACATCATAAACAATACCATTTACAGCAACATAAGCCGGATTGCCATCTTTCCCATTGAAGCTTTTTAGTTCTTCTATTGTAAAAGTCCTATCCGGAATATTTTCCGGTTCCTTGGACACATTATTAGCAGAACAACCTGAAAATAAGATCACTGCAAATAATATAACAGCTATAAGTTTAACTCTCATATTTTTCATAATTCTCACTCCTCATACTAGTGTTAATAATGCTTATATACCCACTTTTTATATATGTGTATCAATAGAAAAATATCAGTAAATTGTGTTACATTTATAGTAAGAAGGGGTACTAAATAAAAAAAGTAAAGGGGAAATTTATTATGAAAAAAAATTTACTAAAAATAGTTAATATTCTTCTTTTTATTGCATTTATTGTAATCTCATTTACAGGTATACTGCAATACCTTTTTCCACGATATTTTTACTTTGGACATATTCATATGCCCTTTGGACTCACTTTCTTTATTCTTGTATTAATTCATGTTTTCTTAAACAGGGCTTGGATTAAAGCAAATTATTTTAAAAGGCATGGTAAATCCTAATTTGAGTACATACAGGTTGTTCCCTGAACAAATCTTTCAAGTCTAATATTATGAAAGACTGCCTTTTTAGAATAATAATTATTGGAGGGCAGTCTTTCTTACAAAATTCTATAATCATATTTTGTTGAATTTACCTGTGTATCCTTTTAATGCAGCTTGTGTACATAAAAAAGTTTTGTTACATTGGTCAAAACAGAATATATATATATTAGAGGTGGGCTTAAATGAAAAATTTTGAGGAACTTTGCGAAGAGAATTATAAAAGAATATATAAATATATATTTACAATGACCGGAAGTAAAGAGGCTTCTGAGGATTTAATTCAGGATGTTTTCACTGTTGCTTATGAAAAGGGAGATGCTTTTTTGCAGCATGAGAAGCCAACAGCATTTTTGTATAGGACAGCACGGAATCTGACACTTACATATTTAAAACGTCAGAGAGTATCTACAGTGGATTGTTTGCATGAAAATATTGCTGACGTTGAAGCTGACTTATGCGATAAGCTTTTAACGGATATAGATCGAAAAATTGATGAGACATCTTATACCGTACAAGTTATTGGAAGTTTGACTTCAGTTCAACATAAACTTTATTCTAAGCGTTACATCGAACAGAAGCCAATTAAAGAAATTGCATTAGAACAGGGGATCAGTGAAACAGCAATGCGTATGCGGTTGGTAAGACTAAGGCAACAAATATATGGAATTGTTAAGGACTTAAAACTTGATGAAAAGTGAGTTACATTAACTAAATTTAGTTATATATTAGTGTAAAGCGCTTTACTTAAGAAAGTTGAGGTAATAAACATGGATAATGTTTCAAAGCTGGTAAAGGAATTGGATGAGGCTATATTGTGTGGCAATACTGAAAAGGCAGATGAGATTTCAGATAAATTGTTTCATTTGCAAAATGGTATGGAAGCAGACACTTTAATACCTGACCGGTTCTTTGAAAAAATCAAAAACAAATCAGGAGGTCAAAAATCTATGAGTATAAAGAAAATTATCGGAATGACTGCTATTGCGGCTGTTATCGCAGCACTTGGCATTACTGCTATGGCTTCACGTTGGTATGGTATCAAAGATATGGTTTTCAATAACAACGACAACGATATTGCTGTCACAAAAAATATTGTCGATTCAGGTTCCTCAGAAACTGATACAGATTCTGATTCAAATTCTTTTGTAGACAATGGAAAAGAAAAAATGGACTTAATTGCTTTGCAAGGGTATCCCGACAGCAAAGAATACAAAGCTAGTGCGGAATGGTATTTATTTTGCTCCGAGTATGATACCGACAACAAACTTCTAAATGAGGTGGGTAACAGTTCGAATGAAATCACCGAGAAATACCCTATGTATCTGGTTTACACAGAGGAAATGGCAAACGAATTAGAGAGGATTGTTAGTAAATACGGACTGACACTACATAAATCTATTCAAATTATTTCTAGCAGTAAAGAGTTGTATAGTATAGCAAATATAGGGGGTTTTATTGGAAATGCAAATAATGTCTTAGGTGGATATGTTTACGACGACGGCACCTTTCAATTTGATGGGGATGCAATAATTGATAACACCAGGATTAACTACCAATTCGGAAACTATGTAAAAGGTACTTTTTCTACAACTTATCTTAACATAGGCGATGCAAATGACTATACAGAGTGGACCTACAAAACAAGCAGCGGTGTAGATGTTTCACTAGCGCTAAGTGATAGCAAAGCTCTGGTAATTGCAGATTTGGAGAATTCATATGCTATAGTAAACGTACTTTCAGGAACAGGAGGAGATGGCAACATTACAACTGAGACTTTACAGCAATTTGCTGACTCCTTCGATTTTTCTAAGATAAACTGATTTTGGTTAAGCAAAAAAGCTGTTGCATCAGAGTTTATTGAATGCAACAGCTTAGCTTATTAATACATATTATTCTATTGGGAATTTACTAATCATGCCAAGAAGCCTTTTTCTCATATATGCAAAATCCAAAGCGTTCACTTGTCCGTTCCCATCTACATCTGCATTAGTTAAATCAATAGGTAAATTAGTTAACATGAGCAGGTAGGATCTTAGAAGTCCAAAATCTATAGAATTAAAGCTGCCGTCTGAATTCAGATCACCCACTACACCTTTTGGTGGTGTAGGTGTTGGAATAGTATTTCCGGTATCGTAAAGGTCTTTTGGCAGTTCATCAAGAGTTATTACGTGTTTGCTGTTGTAGATAGTATTAAGAAGGGTAGGATCATTAAATCTTGAACTGGTAAGGAACTCACCGTACCATGGGCAGAAATACAGCCACCATGCTCCTTCATTAACTATGTTCTGAATATCTGGGATAACGTCATTTTCAGTCATTGCAACCATCTTTGTATCATTAGTATAATTTACAAGGGTGAGAAATACTGATGTAGCAGCACTTGTTTTCCAGGTAGCTGGAGAACCTTCGTACTTATCATAGGCAACTATATCTACATATTCATCACCGGGGTACCATTCATATGAATTTGCATAGGTATAAAGGTTAACTTCCCATATTAGGTTATGGATACCATATTCTTCAGTCAGAGTCTTATAGATAAGTTTCCACAGTTCCTTATAAACTTCTGCGCCGGAGGAACCCCACCAGAACCATGCCCCTGAACCGTCTAAGTTGTTGTAGCCTTCAGCTTCATGGAAAGGACGGAAAAGAATAGGTACGTTTGCTTCCTGAAGGATGAGAAGCTGCTCTGCAAGGTCTTCAATAGCCATCATCAGGTAAGTGTATTCCTTTGATGTTTTATCAAGACACTTAGCTGTATTAAAGCTAGATGTGGGTTTGTATGTACATTTTGTCCAATCAATTGTATCGCCAGGTTTATAGCTTGTAAAATCCGAGGGAACATTAATATGCCAGCAAGCTGTCGCAATACCACCGCGCTCTTTTACCCACTCGATGACACGGTCTGTCGTGCCATCTTCCCAACCATACAGAGGATTGTAGTTCATAAAATCAAAACCTCTGATTGCAGGATATTTGCCTGTCTTATCGTAAAGGTAGTCAAATTCAAGTTCCATATTTCCGTCATTTCCACCGCCGTAAATTTCCTGTTGACCGGAAATAACATACTTCCCATATACGCTGGTAAGATATTGATTGAGTTTTTTAGTTTCAGCAGTTGCATTCTTATCACATAGAGTTGGGTCGATTTTTAGGTCAGGCATATCGGCATAGTCAAAAGTTACTGTGTCATAAAGTATATAACCCCAGCTTCCCGAGGTTCCAATTTCAATTGTTGCTGTACCTGCTTCAAGATAGAAAAATCCGAAGCTGTAATCAATCCATTTGTTTTTATTTGGAATATAGAAATTGCCAAGGGGTTTGCCGTTAACACTAACAGACTGAAGTCTGGTTTCATTCTCTTCACCGAGATACATCCAGCATCTTGTGGAAAGCTCATACATAGCGCTTTCGGGAACTGAAACTTTCAATGTTATTATGCCTGCATTGGTTACCCAGACAAATCCTTCACCCGAATAGCCTGGGTATTGCGTGCCGTATACATTGGTAGTAGTTGTTGCACCGTTGCTTAGCGTACAAGATTCAGCTTCCACATTTACAGGAAGTGAGTTAGCAGCTTTAACTGATACGGGCATGGATAAAAGAATAGAACATGCCATTACAAATGTTGTCAACAAAGACAAACCTCTGCTGAAAATTTTCTTCATAAAATACACTCCTTCAAAATAAAAAATTATATATTTTTTGATGATTTCAAAAACGATAATAGAGTATAGTTCAAAATGTAAATCAAATCTTTGAAAATACAATTGCAAAGTTTTGAGAAATCACCTTATAAAAAACAAAGTCGGGTTAGTGAAAAATAATATGCTATAAAGAAAATGATTTGTTTATGTGAAAATTGAACAACTTCTCTTATAATAAAATTGTAACATTTTCGCGAAATAATATCAATTATTTGATTGTAATGATTGCTTGGAAAACATATTGAGTTATAAGCTTAGATAGACTTATTTGAATTATAACATGATTTGCAAATCGTATCATATTATATGGAGTTTGCCTTACTTGTATAGGTAATTCAAATAATGGCAACGCTAATTATTGACACGTGTAATTATCGATGATAAACTTCAATTGTATATATGGGAACGGATAGGCTCTGGTGGGTTTCACGGACTTCAAATCCGCTGTCGGGTGGTAAGACCGTCCGAGGTAGGTTCAATTCCTACACGCTCCCGCCATTTATGATAATGTTTTTTGGAAATACGGCAATAAAGCGGAAGTGGGTGTTTTGTTTGAGACTTCCGTGGTGATATATAGTATAAGCATGGCTGGGAACATACTCCTGGCCATTTTTTGCACAGCAAAAATAATTATAGGAGGGAATGTTTTGAATACAAATAAAGCTTCAAACCTTTTGCGTGGAATACCTCCGGGGAACGATCTTCTTCAGGAGCGGGGACTTTCAGAGTATATAAATAAATATGGTAGAACGTTGGTGTTAGAAAAGCTGAGGTTCATATCCGATAGCATAAAAAGCTCTATAAGGAATGACGAAAAGTATTGTGTTGACAACTCCATTGAAACTATAGAGGATGTACGTAATCACATTATAGATAAAATAACGCAAGCCCTTAAAAGTCATAATTTACACACTTTAAAGAAAGTGATAAATGCTACTGGTATTGTACTACATACAAACTTAGGGCGTGCACCTATTCCGGAGAAAGCCTTGAAAAAAGTAGTCGAAATTTCTTCCGGCTATTGCAACTTGGAATATAATTTAGAGCAAGGCAGTAGGGGCTCTAGATACGATCATATTGAAGCTGAACTATGCAGGTTGACCGGTGCAGAAGCGGGTGTTATTGTAAATAATAATGCAGCAGCGGTCTTTCTATGCTTGAATACTTTTGCTATGGGAAAGGAAGTATTGGTATCTAGAGGTGAGCAGGTAGAAATTGGTGGGCAGTTCCGGATACCTGATATTATAAGACAGAGCGGTTGTTCGATGGTAGAGGTTGGTACCACAAATAAAACCCATACATGGGACTATGAAAACGCAATAAATGAGAACACGGCAATTTTACTAAAGGTGCATACAAGTAATTACAGGATAATGGGATTTACCTCTTCTGTTGCACTAAATGAAATTGAAAGACCTCAAAACAGAGGAGACATCATACGGGTAGAGGATCTTGGGAGTGGTTGTCTGGCAGATCTTTCATTGTTTGGTGTTACGCCGGAAAGATCGCCGAGGGATTGTCTTAAAGAGGGTGCAGATTTGGTTACTTTCAGTGGCGATAAACTATTAGGAGGACCCCAAACTGGATTTATTATCGGTAAAAAAGAATACATAGAAAAAATAAAAAAGAACCCACTAACACGAATTGTAAGATGCGACAAAATGACTATAGCTGCAGTAAACGCCGTATTAGAACTATATGAGCGTTCTGAATCAGAGGTCATGCAAATTCCCGCAATGTATATGCTTTCGGAAAAAAAAGAGAGTTTGGAAGAGAAGGCACATCAACTTGCTTTGGCATTGCGCCAGGAGATAGGTCAAAAGTCTGACATTGATATTATTGATGTTGATGAAGAGGCAGGTGGAGGTTCGCTGCCTGGAGTTGTTTTTCATGGCAAGGCGGTAGCGGTTATACCTCTAGAAGGAACACCGGATGCTATTCGTGATGAGCTACGGAGAGGTGATATACCGATTGTTTGTCGTATTATTGAGGATAGACTTCTTTTTCATGTAAGAACCATAAAGGATGAGGAGTTTGGCATAATCGCAAGTTCATTGAGAAGGGTATTGGGTGATTAAAATGAAACATATTACGATGGGAACAGCAGGTCATATTGATCATGGAAAAACTGCATTGGTTAAAAGACTTAGCGGCATAGATACAGATAGACTCGCTGAAGAAAAGGAAAGAGGAATGACCATTGAACTTGGCTTTGCTTTCCTTGAGCTTCCGTCGGGAAACTCGGTTTCCATAGTTGATGTACCAGGGCATGAGAAATTTGTTAAAACAATGGTTGCAGGAGTTACTGGTATAGATTTTGTTGTGTTGGTTATAGCAGCGGATGAGGGAATAATGCCACAGACTTCTGAACATATTGATATTTTGTCGGTACTTAAAATGGAATCAGGAATAGTAGCTTTGACAAAAGCTGATCTGGTAAATGATGAAATGATTAAGGAGAGAAAAGAAGAAATTACACAGGCCTTAAAGGGAACTTCCCTTGAAGGCGTTGAAATTCTTCCGGTTTCGTCTGTTACTGGTGATGGAATAAAGGAACTTGTTAATAAGATAGATGAGTTGACAACAATTACATCAAAGCGTTCTAGCCAAGCTTTATTTAGATTACCTGTGGATAGAGTTTTTACTATGACTGGTCATGGGACTGTTGTTACAGGAACAGTTTTTGGAGGATCGATTAGAAAAGGGGATATGGTGGATATACTGCCGCAAAGGTTGTCTTCAAAGGTACGAAATATTCAAGTAAGGAACTTAAATGTTGATGAGGCTGTTGCTGGAGATAGATGTGCACTAAATCTTACAGGAATTGAAAAGGAAGAACTTCACAGAGGAACAGTAGTTGTTGAGAAGGGTAAAGCTATGCCAGTTATACTTGTTGATGCAGTAGTTCAAATGGTTCGAGGGAGTGAAGAACTTGTACATAATCAAAGAGTTCATTTACATACAGGAACCTCGTCAGTGTTGGCAAGAGTGCGGATTATTGGTGAAGACCGGATTAAAACATCTGATAGAGGGTATGTTCAGCTTAGATTGGAAGAGCCTATAGTTGCTTTGAGGGGGGATCGCTTCATATTAAGGTCGTATTCTCCTTTACGGACAGTAGGCGGGGGAAAAATCCTTTTTCACAAAACAAAAAATCGCAAAAGATTTGATGAAGATTCTATAAAATTTTTGCGTATTTCTGATGAAGGTAATGAAATTGCACTTATTGAACATGTGATGGATTCTTATTCAACGCTTGTGAACAGTGAAGTTTTGCATGAGGAGACAATGATAGATAAGGTACATATAAAGCAGGCGTTGACGGATATGGTTGTTGAGGGAAAAGTGCATTATATACAAGATACTGACAATTATGTAGCTAAAAAGTTTTATATGCAGACTTTAGTGTACATTGAAAAAGAATTTCAGGAGTTTTTCAAGAAGTACCCGTATCGTTATGTTATGTCAAAGGAAGAGTTAAAAAACAGGGTGTTTCCTTTATTATCTGTTAAAGAATTTACAGGCTTGATAAAAATAATGGAGCAGGAAGGTAAATTGCAAATCAACGGTAATTCCATAGGAATGGAAAGCGAAAAAAGAATTAGTGATATCCTATCGTTGAGGGAAGTAATGCAAGTAAAAAAGACTTTCCACGAGGAAAAGTATCAGATTTATACGAAAAACCAGTTGCTGGACAAGCTAAAGCTTCAAGAAAGTGACTTGGAAGAAATTATTCGTTTTTTATCATCAATTTCTTTAATTGAAGAATTGGAAGAAGGTTTTTTTGTAAGTAAAGAGATACTCTTTGAAGTGTACCAAAAAATCAGGAATATGATAGAGAATCAGCGAAATATAACTGCTGCAGGATTAAGGGATGCCTTAGAAATAAGCCGTAAACTGGCTATAATTTATCTTGAGTATTTTGACAGGCAGTTGGTGACAAAAAGAGAAGGAAATGATAGAACAGCAGGAAGTAAGTTTTTATCTTATACTAGATAATTTTGATCTATATTCATTTCATGTTAATTCAAAAAACATATGTTCAAATGCCCTTTCAAAAATGTTCCTATGATTTAAAGTTTAAAAGCTTCCATTAGGAGCTTTGAGGTCAATATGCTATATATGCTTTTATTAGAGCATATACATTTCTATATTTTTGTATTTTTTAGATTTCCCGACAAAAAAAAAAAATGCCTATCGAAAATCCTATATTGTAATAAAACGGGATTTATATTTTAGAAAACTATTAGATGCTATTATGAGCTTTCTTCGGACTTGATTCTAAGAAATACAATTCTTTATCTTCTCGATTAATTTCGCTATATACTCAATGTACTTTTGATAAAGCAAGGCTTATAAGGAAAAAATTGCAATAATTTAAAAATATTTAAAAATATTATTGAGGGAGGGTATGGAAAAATAAAATATGGATATCTCAAGCACAAAAGAAAAAAATTAGAATAGTTATTAGATTCTATATAATTGTGAAATGTACTCAAAATTAAACAAAGAAATTATGGGAGGTCTAGCATGAAAAAGCGCATATTCATAAAGATGTTTATTGTTTTATTAGTTTCAATCAGTTCTTTTAGTTCAATAGTGTCGTATGCAGAACCACATTATGGTGATTTGAATTTCGACAATTCAGTAAACTCATTAGACTTTGGTCTTTATAGAACTTATCTTTTAGGAAATAATAGTTTAAATGATTCAACCACTGCCGACCTAAATGGTGATGGTCAAACAAACTCAATTGACTTTGCTTTCTTAAGACAGTATCTCTTAGGTCAGATAGAAACATTTCCTGCAGAGGGAACAAGTACTCCTATAACTGTTGTTACCTCAATAAATACCCCGACCCCTTCCCCGGTGCTGGATGACATGAATTATGTTAGCGATGCTAAAAGTATACATATTAAAAAATATGAAAAAGGCAGCGGGCAAGACATGACTACATATTACGTTGCAGATGTGAAAATAAGCAAAGGGTCTGATATACTTTCTGCCTTTGCAAGAAGTACTTTTGGACGCAATATAACCGACAAAACAACAAATATGGCGAAAGAGAATGATGCGATTTTTGCAGTCAATGGGTCTTACTATGGTTTTAGAGATGATGGTATAGAGATAAGAAACGGAAAATTGTACAGAGATGTTCCGTTTCGTACGGGCTTAGCTATTTATGGAGACGGTACAATGGAAACGTATTCCGAAGCGGAGGATTCAGCGGAAAAATTATTGCAAAATGGGGTGTTTCAGGCAATATCCTTTGGACCTACACTTGTGAAGTCTGGCACCTTAATTACCGATTTTACTAACACGGTAATCGATGTAAACAGTTCAAGTATGGCGGCAAAAAGGCCAATAGAAGGTGAAAATCCGCGGACCGGAATCGGAATGGTAGAACCAAATCACTTCGTATTCATAGTAGTAGACGGAAGAAGTCCCGGATATAGTAGGGGTGCTACGTTGGCAGAGTTCGCAAAAATGTTTTATGACTTAGGTTGCAAAGAAGCCTATAATTTCGATGGAGGTGGATCTTCTACTATGTACTTTAATGGAAAGATAATAAACAAGCCATCTCTTGGAAGTGAACGTTCGATAAGCGACATATTATATATAACAAAATAATTATCAGTTTTATAGGTAAGTTTATACTTAGGTTAATGCCGTAATTTTTTTAAAATACGAAATTATTACGACATGTTTATGAAACTATTGGCGAATAACTTTTATATATAGATTACATAAAAAAACAAGTGAGTATAGAATTGGAAACAGAAAAAATTAATAACATTGATTGATGCTTTAAGCCTTTTGATTGTTGTTGACGATATTGTCGCAACATTCAAGGTTTAATTGTGGGTTATAAATACCACTGGCCGGTTAAATGGCTGTGGTTTTAGATATATATTATTTTTTATAAGGAGAGTGATTTATACCTAAAGCATTAAAAAAATGAGAGGGTTTAGAGGTTTCGTTTACACGCTGATATTTGTTCCTATATTTTATTTTTATGATTAAGCTTGATCTGGGGCGAATATGGCATTATTGTGTACAGTGTTTTTTGACTTTTTTAGTTATATCATTTGAGGAGGTAACGAAACAATGAATAGAGAGCTTTCAAAAAAAGCTAAAATAATTATTTCGTCTATAGTAGTATTTATACTTGTTATAGGCAGCATTGCTATTTGGGCAGCGGATAGGTACTTGATTGAGCATGTGGAACTCGATTTGAGTGAAGAAGTACCTGCCGCAAATAAAGTTGTTACAAAAGTAGGAAGTGATACTAATAGGGACAGTATATTTAATGAAGATTCGATAGCAAGGAAGGGTGAAGTCTTAATAGTGACGCCAAAGGTAGAACCGTCGGCAACACCGGTGGACACTATACAGGCAACATCAAACATAGAAGCATCAATAACACCGGATAAAAATATATCAGCAACATTAAAGGAAGAGCCTTTGGTAACACCGGATGGAAATTTGTCGGAGACCCCAAAAGGACAACTATCAGCATCAGATGGGGCAGAGGCATCAAAAAATAATCAAATAAAAAAGGATGATGTCAAAGACAACAATGTTGGAAAACAAGAAGATATCGGGGCTGAGAAATATACTGCAACTGACATGAGCTACACAAGTGACAGCAAAACTATTAATATCCAAAAAGTAGTTACCGGTGAGGGGAATGATACAGTGACATATTATGTAGCTGATATTAAGCTTACTGACGCAACACAGCTGAAATCAGCTTTTGCAAAAAATAAATTTGGTTTAAATATAATTGAAGAGACTTCTGTTATTGCGAAAGAAAATGATGCAATCCTTGCAATAAACGGTGATTACTATGGATTTAGAAAAGATGGTATTGAAATCAGAAACGGCAGATTATTTAGAAATGAACCTGCAAGGACAGGTCTTGCTTTTTATAAAGATGGAAGTATGAAGATTTATGATGAGAAACAAATCACTGGTGAAGAGCTTCTTGCTAATGGAGTATGGAATACCATATCCTTTGGACCTGCATTGGTGATTGATGGCAAAATGGGATCGGATCTTGCTACATACCAGGTTGATACAAACTTTGGCAACCATCCTATTCAAGGGCTACAACCGAGAACCGGTATTGGTATGATTGATAATTATCATTTTGTATTTGTAGTAGTAGACGGTAGAAATAAAGGTCATTCAAAAGGTGCAGAACTAGAAGAGTTTGCTCAGATATTCCAAAGCTTAGGTTGCAAAACTGCCTATAATTTAGATGGAGGCGGCTCGGCAACAATGTATTTCATGGGTAACCGCATCAACAACCCCTGTGGCAAAAATAAAGAACGTGGTACGAGTGATATTATTTATATCAAATAACTTTTTTATATGAGAGGTGAAGAAAATGGTTGTTTTAATACCAGCTTATGAACCTACTGAAAAAATGCTGAAGCTGGTTAGCGAACTTAAAGAAAAAACCGATTACAGGATATTGATTATAGATGATGGCAGTGGCGATGCCTTCAGACAACTTTTTCATAAAGCACAACAGCAGGGATGTATCGTATTTCATCATACTATAAATAAAGGAAAGGGAGAAGCTCTTAAAACAGGGTTTAACTATCTTTATTCAAAGTGTGAATCCGATAAGGTTGTTTGTGCCGATTCGGACGGGCAACATACTGTAGAGGACATAATAAAGTTGGCGGATGCGATTGATGACAGTAAACAGGAAATGGTTTTAGGTGTAAGGCAATTTGAGGGTGATGTGCCCTTCAAGAGCCGTTTTGGAAACAGTATATCAGCTTTTACATTTAAGCTGGCTACCGGAATAGAACTAAACGACACACAAACAGGTCTTAGAGGCTATCCGCACAAATTGTTGCGTTGGCTTTGTTCGGTAAACGGATCAAGATTTGAATATGAACAGAATTTATTACTTAAATCAAAAAAGTCCGGAATATCCATAAAGCAATTGCCTATTGCTACAATTTATGACAACAATAATATAGGAACTCATTTCAGGCCAATTCAAGACTCTATCAGTGTGCTTATGCCAATACTAAAGTTTTGTAGTTCATCTTTTATATCAGGAGTACTTGACTTTGTATTGTATTTTTTGTTTATGAGTTTAACCGGCAGCTTGTTCTATAGTGTTTTTTTTGCAAGGTCTATTAGTTCTACATTTAACTATTTGGTAAATAAAATCTTTGTATTTGATGCTAAGGATACTTCTGACAAGCAGTCTGCTCCTAAGTATTTCGGTCTGGTACTTGTGATAATGTTACTTAATTTTTGTTTAATGTTTCTTTTGACTGAAAGAATAGGTATACCTGATTTCTTTGCAAAGCTGTTGACAGAGATAACCCTTTTTACCATGAGTTTTAGTATACAGAAACTCTTTGTATTTAAGAAAGATAGAAATATAACATTAACACCCTAATATTATTATGAGGAGGTATTATTAAGCAATGAAACAAAAAGTATTGAAAATAGTTGGGAAGAAAATATGTTCTTTAGGTGTGCTGGTTTCTCTTATATTTACGGCTCTTTTGTATCCTGTTAGTGCAGAAAGATCTTTTACTGTAACAGGCTACGTTAAGCCAGATTTTATATACGAAAAAGAAGCAGAACCTAATATTCTTGCAGATTTTGTTATTACTATTGATGCAACACAAATTTCTTGTGTAACTGATTCAAAAGGGTATTTCAAGCTTACTAATGTTCCAACCAATAACTCGGGCTATACTTTTAAAGTATCTAAATCGGGCTATCTGACTAGAGTGATATCCAATATACCTGTTTCTGATAACATTGTTTTATCAGTAGGGGGTTCACCCATTGACATTTGGGCAGGAGACTTAAATAAAGATAATGCCATTAACATGTCCGATGTGTTGGAAATTGCTAAGGCATTTAATACGGTGCCTTCAAATGAAAACTTCAGTCAACTTTTCGATATAAACAGAGATGTTTCGGTAAATACGACTGACATAATGATACTAGCCAAACATTTTAATGCGGAGATATCAAATTATCCATCCAATATAACATATACAAATGAGCAGGGCTTAACACCTGTAGCAACACCGACAAAGACAACGACACCAACATCGGCAGAGACGCCAATAGCAACATCAACACCAACACCAACATCAACACCAACACCAACATCAACACCAACATCAACATCAACACAAACACCAACATCAACACCAACACCTGCATCAACACCTATATAAACAGCTATGTCTACACCACTAGTTACACCTACTCCTACAGTCGAGCCAACTATCCAATCAGATGTATCTCTTTCAAGGAACACAGTAGACACTGTAGAATATGGTTTGGTTACTAATATGAGCATGTCACAAGAAGGTGAAATTTTGATACCTGGAAATATAAAGGAACAGAAGGAAATAATGCTTGTTATTGAGAATTCCTTAGCATCAAATACTATTTACAATGACATATCGACAGCAATGGACTATGCTTTATTTGCCAAAAACGACATACAGTGTATAGG
>JAEZUI010000091.1 GCA_023421115.1 Bacillota bacterium
GTATTGGAAGATACGCCCTGTGTATGGTATAATTCTTGCATCATCTGAAGTCACACTCCATGACACCAACAATCACAGCAAATTCGTACTCAAATACACACGACGGCGGAATTGTAAATGGCCCCAACAGGCGGCTGCGCTTTTGGGGGCACCCCGGTAACCGGCTAAAGAGCCAGGCGATGGAGGGATGCTTTTATGGCACAGGTTTACAAGCACGCGATATTCATGCGGCTGGGCGCCAACACGGGCAGCGGCCTTTCCGGGCTGTACACCATACGCGAATACCAGATATTCCTCGCGCAGCACGGCGAGGCGTGGTTTCCGCTCTCCGCAGGTATGTCGGAGCGCTACCGCTGCGAGTTTCAGGACGCGATCGACTATCACTACGCGCTGGAGCTGTATCTCTCGGTGGGCAAGGAAGCCGGGCTGGACTACGTGGCCGAGGTTAAGGCCATCGCAACGGGGAAGGAGCGCATCCCCACGCCGAGCGAGGAGCTGACGCCCGAGCCGTGGCGGGCCGACCTGCGCGGCACATGGCTGAAAATCCGCAGCCTGAAACCTGCCGAGCTCACCGCCGGCGATTTCACCGTCATCAACACCGGCGTGCGCCTCTCGGACGTGCTGTCCGGCGGGAAGTATCACTTTGGGTACGTGAAGCGGGTGGGAGAGTAGGAGAGATAACTAATTAGAAATACTAGGTTGACTATTTGGTTAGGAAAGAGGTTTTATGCGGCCAGATTTTTCAGATTACCTTGTCCATTTTACTGTAAACAGCAAACCAAAAGGCGATAATTCAGATAATCCCATAAAAGACTATGAAAACATGACTGCCTTCGAAAGGCTAATCAATATACTTAAGGACCAGAAAATTGTGGCCTCACGAATGCCTTGGTCGGGATGTCGTGCTGTATGTTTCACTGAATGTCCTTGGTCAAGCTTATTGGATCACACAACAAAGTATTCCCCATTTGGGCTTGGATTTCATAAAGCATTTATCTTTTCTAGAAATGGGAGTCCTGTTTATTATGTAAGGCCTGATCAATTTGAGAAGCAAGAATGGCATGAGGACTTGTACCCGTTTGTTACACCTTTTTGGCCTAAGTATCGACCTGGTCATCTTAAGGAAAAGTACAGTTTTCAAACATGTGATTATTCTCATGAAAGAGAATGGCGTACACCTCACGATCTTTGTTTCGATTATAGCCAAATAAGCTTTGTTATTATAAATACTTATGAAGAATTAAATCAGATACCAGAAGCAATTAGGGATTCAGTTGGTAATGACAAATTTGTATTAATGGAAAACTACCGAAAAATTGAAAGACTGTGGCCTGTTCACCTCATTTAAAATCAATACATATTCAAGAGGTCAATAGATGGATATAAATCAATGGGTAAAAGAATTTCTATATAATTTCTCAGAAGGAACTGATTCCAAAACACTTCTACGGTCTAAAATACCGAAAATCAATGTGCTTCTTTATAAATATTCATTTGTAATCGAAGATGAAAAACGAAACGAGGAGACAATTGATTACTCTATACAAAATTTATCTAGTGATGAATTATTTTTTCAAAGTCCGGATAAATTTAATGATCCATTTGATTGTTATTTAGGCTTTTCACAATTAGATGCGATACGGGAATTATTGAAACAGAACCTTTCTTTGAAAAAACAATTAACCCCACAAAATAAACAAGCAATTAATACTTTTTTTGCGGAAGATATAGAATATAACAACTATGATATGCTGATAGAAAAAGATAATCTTGAAACAATTCTAACTCCTTTTATTAAATTTGCATTTCAGCATTATAAAAATGAACTATCGGATGAACATAGAGAGCTACTTGAAAATGCCTTTTATCAGGTCTTTTTAAGTAATATGGAGACAAAAAAGCTATTGATAAAAATAGCGAAAAACACCTTAACCATTCATGACAAAAAAACACTAATCGATCTATTTTATTCAAATGAAAGTTTTAGAGAAATGATAAAAATAAATATGAAATCCGAATCAACGGATTCAATTATTGATATCGTAAAAAATGACATGTTATTAAAAACTGAAATTAACCCTCACAGTATTTTTGGCGAAGGCGAAACAACTGACTGGCAAAGTAACTTTTTTGATATATTTTCAACTATAAATTTAAAAAAATTGAATATACCCAATATCGACATAATAAAAGAGACTTTTAGAAATGCAACAAACGAAGCGATGGAAAATACAAGAAGAATAATATCACAAAAGTTTAGAGTTACTTGCTTAAGTGAGAAAATGGATTGCCCTTTAATGTGGTCTCATTATGCAAATAAGCATTATGGTTTTTGTGCAGAATATGATTTTACTCCATCAACTCCTTGGGTATATAGAAAGTATCCTGATTTGGCTCTAGCACAAGCTTTTTTATTTCCAGTTCACTATTCAAAAGATAGACCATTAATCTCAAACACCCTTTTCAATGCAAAAACCATGATAAAGCTTATGAAGACAAAAACACTACCTCAAGAGACTATGATTAAAATTCTATTAGGGTTACTCTACAAAAGTGAAGAATGGGCTTATGAAAGAGAGTGGAGAATTTTACTTTTTTCAGAAGGTGAATCTACGATGAAATTACCATCTCCCAGGAGGATATTTATTGGAGCAAATATGGGTGAGATAGCAAAGGAAAAGATAATGAGTGTAGCCAAATTAAAAGGCATACCGGTATATCAAATGTTTCTTGCTAAAGACAAATACAGCTTTGATTTTTATAAGATAAAAGAACAAGAATAAACTTATAAAATTTAGGTGAGTTAATTGAGTCATATTGAAGAGATGGTAGATAATTAATTGAGCATCCACCCTCACACATGCCCCACATCGCCGCGCCTTAATATCGCCGCG
>JAEZUI010000105.1 GCA_023421115.1 Bacillota bacterium
CTGAAGGTATGAAGATTAGTGATGCAACAAACGAGGGCAAACTATTGAGTTCCATAATTGATGTTTTGGATGATATGGCTCTTGCTATCGATGATATTGAGGAAGTTCAAGAGCAGCTTGGCGAGCAGGTAGACAACATGGATGAAGATCTTGCAGAAGTAGAAAGAATCCTTTTTGATTGTGAAGAAGATGATGATGGAATACTTGCAGAAGTTGAGTGTCCGCATTGTAGTGAGATAATAGAACTTGAAGAGGATATGCTCGATGAAGAAGCAGAATCCTTTGAGTGCCCACACTGTGGAAAAGATGTAGCTGTTGAATGGGATTGCGATTGTGATGAATGCTGTGATCACGATCACGATGAATAATAGTACTTACAAATAAAAAGAAAAAGTGTCGCAAACTACTTAATAGTGGTGAGCGGCACTTTTTTTGTTGCAATTTTTGTGTATAAGGTGATTCCAATTTCATTTCCTGTATTATTTTATTTTTAGCATACAAATGGACAAATTGTAATATCTATTAACTAAGAAATATAAGTGGTTTGTATACCAATAAAACTTTATGTTACAGATTACTTGCATCGGAAGTGATTATGCTTTTATGGGAGGAGAATTTAATGATTACCAATGACAAGCAAGTCTTTAAAATGGAGGAAGTTAATAGTTTCGAAAGGGATATATTAAGATTTGTTTCACCTGATTTGAGAAATGCAATAAGAAGGGTGCCTATAATGGACTTAATGTGCACAGAAGAGATAAGGTTTAGAGTAAACAGGCCGGTAATGATTCAGAATTATAAGGGAAACTTTTTTTTGGATGCATTAGGTGAGTTGAAATCTAAACCTGAAAATTCAGTATTTGTAACCCAGGAACAGATAATAAAAACATTAGAACTGATAAGTGAAAATTCAATATATGCGTTTCAAGATGAAATACGAAACGGATATATTACGCTAAGAGGCGGACACAGGGTGGGTATAACAGGCAAGGCAGTGCTAGACGGAGCAGAAATAAAGAATTTGAAAGATATTTCCGGTCTCAATATAAGAATATCGAGAGAAGTTAATGGCTGTTCATCAAAAATTCTCAATTACATTTTGCAAGGTGAAAATGATGTTTATAATACACTTATAATTTCACCGCCAAAGTGCGGCAAGACTACAATATTGAGGGATGTTGCCAGGAATATCAGTGATGGTGTTGCACAAATGGGGATGAAGGGTTTGAAAGTAGGAGTTGTGGATGAACGTTCGGAAATTGCTGCATGCTTTAAGGGTTCACCTCAAAAACAAGTTGGTGTCAGAACAGATGTGCTTGATGCTTGTCCTAAGCAACTTGGAATGTCGATGTTACTTAGATCTATGTCTCCTGACGTCATTATAACAGATGAAATAGGAAGCACTGGAGATAAGGATGCCCTAATGCAGGTGATAAATGCAGGTGTGAAGATTATTACAACAGCTCATGGATTTAATATTTCACAATTGAAGTTGCGTAAAGAAGTGCTAAGTATGCTCGAAGAAAAAGTGTTTGACAGGCTGGTCGTATTAAGTTCAAAAGATGGACCGGGGACTATAGAAGAGGTAATAGACGGCAGCAATATGAAGTTTTTGTATAGGAGGGGATAAGTTATGCTGTTAAAAATAGTGGGTAGTTTGATTGTTCTTATTTCATGCAGTCTCTTAGGATATTCTCATGCAAAGACTTATGCTAAAAGACCGGAAGAGCTTAAAGTTCTTCAATCGCTACTTCAGATATTTGAAAATGAAATAAGTTTTTTATCAAATGTTTTAGAAGACGCCTTTCTAAAAGTATGCAGCTGTACAGATAGCAGTGTGGGGGTTTTCTTTGAAGCAACTGTAAAAAACCTAGAAGATGGATTTTGTGCTTATGAAGCATGGACAAAGGCTGTTGGGGAGAATATCACCAAGACAAATTTAAATTCTGAAGACGAGGGCATAATTATTTCCTTTGGTAAAATGCTCGGAGGCTCTGATTTAGAGGGGCAGATTAAAAATATTCGTCTTACTGTAAGTCAGCTAAAAATTCAGGAGCAAAAGGCTGAGGAGTTGAAAGGCAAGAATGAAAGCATGTTTAAGAATCTTGGAGTGTTAGGTGGTTTGGCAATAATTATTTTATTGTTCTAAATAGAAAGTTTCTCTGAATATATATAACTTGTACAGAATGCAATAGAAGGATTTTTGCACTGGTTTTGAAGCTTTATGGAAGTAACCTATTTCAAAGCTCGAAAGGTTTTTTAAAAAAATCACCTAAAAAACAAGAGGGGAAATATTGATTATGGATATTGAATTGATTTTTAAGATAGCAGCTATAGGAATTCTGGTTTCTGTATTAAATGCTCTGCTTAACAAGTCGGGAAGAGATGAGCAGGCGATGATGACAACACTTGCAGGACTAATAGTTGTACTTATGATGATAGTAAAGGAAATAGTAAATTTGTTTGATACTGTAAAGACATTATTTCAGTTTTAAATTAAGGATGATTTCTATGGATATACTTCAGATAATAGGATTGGCAATTGTGGCAACAGTGATAATAGCAGTTCTTAAAGCGCAGAGGCCTGAGATTGCAATACAGATAAGTATTGCAGCAGGAATAATTGTGTTCACCATGATTTTGGGCAAGATAACTGCTGTAATTGAGCTTTTAAACAGCTATGCCCAAAAGGTTAATATAGATACCATATATCTTTCAACACTGCTTAAAATTGTCGGAATAGCATATATAACAGAATTTGGAGCAGAGGTGTGCAAAGATGCCGGTGAAGGTGCAATTGCTTCTAAAGTTGAGTTGGCCGGGAAAGTGGTTATTATTGTACTAGCTGTTCCGATAATAACATCCTTATTGGATTTGATTATAAGAATTATGCCGTAAGGCTATCAAAAAGAGTGAACGGATGGGGATAAAATGATTATAGAGAACAAAAGATCACAAATTTGCACCCTAAAAAAAATATTTTTATTTATATCGATTTTTATGTTGTGTATTTCATTTCCTATACAAATAAGTGCTCAAGAGATTACAGAGCACGAAATAATTGAAGAACAGGCACAATCCGGTGAAATTAATTCTATTGAAGACAAACTAAAAAAAACAATGGATGAAGAATTCTTCGAAATAATGCCCGATTATAATCCTGAAAACCTCATAAAGGATGTTGCCAAAGGAGAATTTAAATTTGATATTGCAAGTATTTTTAACAGGATTTTAATGTTTTTGTTTAAAGAGGTATATTTAAATATTGATATACTGATTAAACTAGTGGTTTTAGTAATCATTTGTGCAGTCCTTAAGAACTTGCAGTCATCTTTTATGAGTAAAAGCGTTGGAGAACTTGCTTTCTATGTGTGCTATATAGTTTTGGTTTCTGTATTGATGGTCAGCTTTAATAGTGCTCTTAAGGCAGGTGTTGAGATAATTGATGCCATGGTGAATTTTATGTATGCGTCTATTCCAGTTCTTATAACCTTGTTGATCTCAGGGGGGAATATTACTTCAGGTGGAGTTTTACAACCTGTACTTATAATGATTGTGCAATTTACAGCCACAATAATTAAAACCGTTTTTGTTCCACTTATAGTACTTTCAACCGTCATATCCATCGTTAATAATATTTCGGACAAGATACAGGTCGCGAGGCTTGCATCCTTTTTAAAAACCATAACAACATGGTCTTTAGGTTTAATACTTACATTATTTGTGGCGGTAGTATCACTTCAGGGCTCTCTAGGAGCTGTGGTTGATGGTGTGACAAGTAAGACCACCAAATTTGCAATAAGTGCTTTTATACCTGTCGCAGGAAAGTATCTTGCCGATGCAGCCGATGCCGTTGTAGGATGTACACTGCTTATAAAAAATGCAATGGGAGTTGCAATTATGATTGGAATAGTATCAATAAGTCTTATTCCAATTCTAAAGATGTTAGCTATCATAGGCTTGTACAGGCTGGCATGTGTTTTTCTAGAACCTGTGGCAGAAAGTAGAATTGTAAAGTGTATCGGAGAGGTAGCCGGTTCGATGACTTATATTCTAGGGATAGTAGCTTCTGTAGCGTTTATGTTTCTAATAACGGTGACCACTTTGATTACTGCGAGCAATTTAAGTGCTATGATGAGGTGATAAAATGATAGAGTTCTTAAAAGACTGGTGTTTAAATGTTGTAACTCTTGTGATGTTTATAGTGCTTTTAGAAATGCTTTTACCCTCGGGCAGGATGAAAAAAATGATTAACTTAGTATCCGGTCTCATCCTTGTAATTGCATTGATAAATCCGGTGTTAGGGTTATTTCAAAAAGGAATAAATCTTGAAGAGTATCAGATGTCAAGCAGTAATTTCATTGACAAGAAAGAGATTATGGTGAACAGTCAAGTGATGAAAGAGGAACAAACAAGACAAATCACCAACGTATATAGAAACAAAATTATTAGCCAACTTGAGGATTTGGTAAGAGATATAAAAGGTGTATTGGAAGTAAAGGCCGATGTAATTATAAACGATGATTATTCGGATGAAAAATTTGGGGAAGTTAAAAAGGTTTATCTTGAATTGAAGCTTGGGGAAGCTGATGAAAAAACAAAAAGTATTAAGCCTGTTAAAGGTATAGATAAAGTCATAGTGGGCAAAGGAAAAAAACAGGAAAGTGAGGGAGTACCCGACGTTAAAATCGATAGAGAGCTTAAGCAGCAGATTGAAAGCAAAATTGAAAACATACTAAATATACAGAAGGAAAACATAGTGATATCTAAAATAAGGTGATTTTAATGGTGTGTTTTTAAGTAAAAATACCTTTAGAAGAATTGAGGAGGGTAAAATGGATAAAATCAAAAAAGTAATGGGATATTTTAAAAAGCTGTTTAAGAGTGAGAAGAACAATAAAATGGGTGAAAACCTAATAATTCTAATAATTATCGGGGTTATTATCATTATAGCCGGCAGTACACTTTTTGGTGAGAAGGATAAGCCGAAAAAGGATAATGCCAGGAAAATTGTTGAGGACGAAAGTGTTGAGAATGCAGAAGAGGTCTCTGTAGTAGGAGTAAATGCTGAAAGGACTGATATCGAAAAAAATATAGAGGAGATACTTTCACAAATAAATGGAGCGGGAAAAGTTGATGTATTGGTAACGTACTCATCGGGTAGGGAAATTGTTCCCTATTCGGATATAAAGAAAAGTGATGAACTGACGGATGAAAAGGATAGCGGTGGAGGAACAAGAAAAATTGATCAAAGTTCCTATGAAAGTCAGATCGCTTATGAAGATAGCGGAAGTGGTGTAAAAAAGCCAATAATTCTAAAAGAACTTTTGCCGGAGGTTAAGGGGGTGGTGGTAGTAGCCGATGGGGCTAGTGACACACTCGTAAAGGAGTCTTTAGTAAACGCAGTAAAAGTACTTCTGGATATACCTATACATAAAATTCAGGTTTTTGAAAGAAAGGGAGGAGAAAAGAATGGATAGTGCTTTTTTAAAAGTTGAACAAATTTTAGAAAAACAGATATAAATGAGACAAATTTGCAATATATATTATAAAAAACTGTAAAAATGAAGGGGGATTTTTGATGATGGTTTTTAAAAGAAAGCAAATTGTAGTTTTGTCACTGGTTCTTATGATAGTAATAGCAGGGTATTTACAATACAGCTACAAAAAAAGCAGTATATCAGTAAGTGAAATAGCAGATAGTGATGTTCCGAGACTCGGTGAAGCAGTTTATGTAGATAACAGTGAGCTGTTTGATAGTGAAGTAGCAGAGAAAACAGAAGATTCCGACAAGAAAGAAAATAAAAAAGATGATAAAAAAGATGATAAGAAAGATGATAAGAATAAGACTGTTCAGGCCTCAAAACAGGCTAATGAATTTTTTGCACAGGCAAAAATGGATAAGGACGTGACTAGGGGGAAAAATAAAGATGAGCTTGAAAATATTTCGAAAGATCCTAATGCAAGCAAAGAGCTTAAGTCTCAAGCTAGTGAGAAAATTTTAGCGATAATTGATAAGTCTGAAAAGGAGATGGCTATAGAAACGCTGATAAAAGAGAAAGGTTATAGTGATGTAGTAGTTTTTATGGCTGATGACGGAAGTCTTGACATAGTTGTAAAAGCACAAAATTTATCGGATGTTGAGGCAACACAGATTGCAGATATTGCAGCTAGGCAGGCAAATACTGCAATAGCAGATATTCATGTAAGACCAACTTTTTGACAAACATGTTTCTAGAATAGTACAATAAATTCAGTTTTCTTTCTTTTTTGGAATATCATGAAATGACCTAATGTAAAACACTTATTGAGTTTATTGAGGAAATATACAGCTAAAAATGTTGTGGTCAATATACATAATTTGTTGATATCAACTACTTGTAATGGTATAATATCTGTGTATCAAGCTTTATATGATGCAGCGGGGAGGGAATCCGATGGAAGAAATTGTCCAAGGGAATAATATTGAGATTGGAAACGTTAAAATATCTGAAGAAGTAGTTGCCATAATTGCGGGAGTTGCTGCTATGGATGTACCCGGTGTTGCAGGGATGAGTGGTGGAATCGCTGGCGGAATTGCAGAAATCCTTGGACGTAAGAACTTATCAAAGGGAGTAAAAGTTGAGGTCGGAGAAAAAGAGGCAGCCATAGATTTATATATTATAGTTGAATATGGGTGCAGGATTCCTGATGTTTCTTGGGATATACAGGAAAAGGTTAAAAATGCCGTGGAGACTATGACCGGACTTGATGTGATTGAGATAAATATTCATGTTCAGGGTGTGAATATAGAGAAGGAAACTAAAAGAGAGATTGCTGATGATGCTTCGAGGGTGAAATAAAGTTTTGAATATATGAAAAATTAGTTTGAGGATAATGATAATAACCCCTTTTTTAGGGTTTATTTTTTTGCAAAAGTGCAGGTGTCCTACCACTCAAAACGTAATCAGAGGTCCAAAGGAAGGTTTTGTTGAGAAAACAGATGTAAACATTTCACTTGTTAGAAGAAGACTTAAAACAAAAGATTTAAGAGTTGAGAATTTGACTTTGGGAAGTGTAACAAATACAAAAATTTCATTAATGTACCTCGATAAAATTGCAAAAAAAGAAATTATTGACGAAATAAGACGCCGGCTTAATAGTATTAAAATAGACTCTATTTTAGATAGCGGCTACATTGAAGAATTAATCAAAGATGACAGGTATTCTTTTTTTCCAGAGTTTATGAATTCAGAAAAACCTGATTCTGTTGTTGCGGGTTTGCTAGAGGGTAGAGTCGCTATCTTTGTCGATGGGAATGCATATGTTCTAACGGCTCCTGCTCTGTTTGTTGATTTCCTACAGGTGAGTGAAGACTATTATCATCATTTTATAGTTTCTACATTCATCAGGATGTTAAGGTATATTTCTGCTTTTCTTACACTTTTTGTTCCGGCAGGTTTCATTGCATTAGTTACATTTCATCAGGAGATGATTCCTACACCCTTACTAATAAGTATTGCTTCACAGCGTGAAGGCATTCCTTTTCCTGCTTTTGTGGAAGCAATAATGATGGAAGGAGTGTTTGAGATTTTAAGGGAAGCCGGAATAAGAATGCCCCGGGTTATTGGTCCAGCAATTTCAATAGTTGGTGCTCTGGTCTTAGGTCAGGCTGCTGTAGAGGCAGGTATAGTATCAGCAGCTATGGTAATAGTGGTTTCAATTACTGCTATTTCAAGCTTTGTGATACCCAATTATTCCATGGCTTATGCTATAAGAATAATAAGGTTTGCTTATATGCTCCTGGCAGGCATGTTTGGCTTATATGGCATTTTCATGGGAATTATTGCATTAATCCTTCATTTGTGCAAATTAAAATCAATCGGGGTTCCCTATATGACGCCCATTGCTCCTAAAACAAGATACGGAACCAAGGACACCATCATCCGGTATCCTTTATGGTTAAATAAAACAAGGCCAGCAGGGATTAGTGTATCAAATTCGCCCAGGATAGACGGGGATAATCCTGTAACAAAAAAAGAAAAGGAAAATCCGGAATTCAGGTGATATATAATGAAAAAGTTATTATTAGTACTTACTATACTGGCAAATATTTTTTTATGCGGATGTTTATCGGAAGAAATAAATGATATTGGAATAGCTGTTTCTTTAGCAATTGATAAGTCGGAAGTTGGTTATTTGGTTACTTATCAAGTAATGAATCCAAAAGCAATTTCAGCAAAGGCTCCAAATGAGGCGCCTATTGTGTTATACGCAGAAAATGGGAAAGACATCTTTCAGATAATAAGGAAGATTACACAACAATCTCCTAGAAAAGTATACCATTCGCACGTGAGAACTGTTATTTTTGGTGAAGAAATCGCAAAAGAAGGTATTAAAGACATGCTGGACTTTTTTGTCCGCGAACATGAATTCCGTACTGACTTTTATTTTCTTGTAGCAAAAGGAACAACAGCACATAATATTTTGAAAGTCATAACGCCTTTGGAAACAGTATCACAAATGGAAGTATACCATGCCATTGAAAAGTCTCAAAAAGTATGGGCGCCAACAAAACCTATTAAAATTTTTGAACTGGTCAACAAGATTATGTCTGACGGAGATAACCCGGTTATGACCGGGGTTGAGATACTTAACCCCAATGATAAGTCCGATTCAAATGACAACTTGAAGCTGAGTGAGCCTGCTAAATTAACAGTAACAAGCTTGGCAGTATTTAAAAAGGATAAGCTGGTAGGCTGGCTGACGGAGGATGAGAGCAGGGCTTGTAACTACATTGCTGGAAATGCGAAAAGTACAGTAGCATATATTGAATATGAACAAAACCTTATATCTTTTGAGATCACTAAAGTAGAAACAAAAAGAAAAGTTTATATGTTAAAGGGTAAACCAGCTATAAATGTTGAAATTAATTGGACACATGATATTAATGCTACTGAAGATGATTTAGACTTTACAGACGAAGATGTTATTGAAAAAGTGAATGATATGGCTGAAGAAAAGATGACAATGCTTTATAATAATGTAGTGAAACGGGCAAAAGAGGACTTTGGTTCAGATATCTTCGGCTTTGGTGAAGATATACACAGAGCTTATCCAAAACTATGGAAGGATATAAAGGATGATTGGAATAATGAATTTACAAAGCTTCCGGTTAAGTTTACTGTTAGAGTTAAACTAAATAATTTGGGGGAAGGTACTAAATCTATTTTTTCGAAAGGGGATTGAAAGTGAATATTGTTATTATCTTTGCAGTATTGGTTTTTGCTATAGTTTTGTCTTTCATAGAAGTACCTAAAATACTTAAAAGTAAATCCTACAGAGAGTTTTGGAGCTTTTCAATTTTATTGCTTATTGGTGTTGTATTGGTCATTCTAAAAAGTCTGGGTGTGCAGTTGTCCAATCCATCCGAATGGGTGGCATGGGTATTTTCACCAGTGTCGGATTTGATAAAGCCAATTTTTAAATAGAGATGAAGGGGTATTTTGGATGAATAAAAGTATAATATCAAACCGCCAATTAGGGCTTATGCTGTCTGGATTAATGTTTGGCACTGCTCCGCTTTTAATTTCATCGAGTGTTGCAGCTTTGGCAGGGCGTGATTCATGGATCTCAATAATTATTGCAGCTATTGTTGGATTGCTTGTTGTTTGGATCAATAGTTTTTTAGGTGAATTGCATCCTGGGAAAACACTTGTAGAGGTTATGCAGATAGAATTGGGTAGATGGCTGGGTAGTTTTCTAGCTGTTTGCCTTTATCACGATGCTTTCTTTGGGGATTGGTATGCAGGAAAATTATATAAAAGAAATCGGAAAGATGGGAAGTCTGAATATTATAAATATAGACAATTTCGGTTATATGATTGAGGAGCAGGGGTTTAGCGGTAATAAGAACATAAACCTGGACGATAAAATAATTAAGCAAATTGAAAACTGGGAAGGTGTAGAAGCAGTGACACCATTAATGGAGGCAAATGTCAAGTGCATTTCAGGTAAATATATGAGCTATTTGAACCTTATTGGCATAAGGCCTGAAACGATGAAGGCTTTTGGTTTTGAAGTTGAAGAAGGAAGGCTTTTGACCAGTCAAGACAAGCTTGATATTGTTTTTGGAAAATATGTTGCCAATAATTTTTATAACCCGAAATCAAGAATGGACTATATGTACTCTGGGCAGTCTTCCCCGGTAGATTTGATGAATGATAAGTTTACTATATCTTTCGATATGAGCTATGGAGAGAAAATTCCCGATGGAGAACAGAACAAAAAACCAGCGAAAGTCTATAAAATCCAGACAGCAGGATTACTAAAGGAAAGTATGAGTGAAAAAGACTATGGTTCCTATATGAATATTGACAGCCTCAAAAGTCTGGTGGCAGAAAACAACCGGGCAAATAGGGGAAAAGTACAGACAATGCCGGGCTCAACCCAGCAGGGATACAACAGGGCTATGGTTAAGGTAAAGGAAATTAAAAATGTAATGAAGATTCAGGATAAAATCAAAGAAATGGGCTTTGGTGCTTTCAGTGTTGCCGATATACTTGAATCTGTGGAAAAAACAGCGAACAGTCTCCAAGCTATACTTGGGGGTATTGCAGCCGTTTCAATGCTTGTTGCCGCTATTGGTATAGGCAACACCATGGTCATGTCAATATATGAAAGAACCAGAGAGATAGGTGTAATGAAGGTGCTTGGGGCGTCTTTTTCCGATATAAGAAGATTGTTTCTACTTGAAGCTGGAATCATAGGTCTATTCGGGGGGGTGACTGGATTTGTGTTCAGTCTTGGGGTGTCCCATATACTAAATACAGTGGGTTTGAGTTTCATGAATTTCATGGGACCTGTCACTGAAGGAAGTAAAATTTCGGTTATTCCTTTATGGCTTGCATTGTATACCATTTTGTTTGCTACAATGGTTGGAGTTTTATCAGGTTTTTATCCGGCAAGGAGGGCTATGAAATTAAGTGCAATAGAGGCAATAAGAATAGAGTAAGACAGTATTATAAGAATAACTAAGTTAATCTATCGGTTTAAATTGTCCTTGTAAAATCATTTTACCATTAAAATAGACCAAATTGGATAATATCTTTTACCATTGGGGTTTATTTTTTTTCGAAAATAAAATATAATATAGTTGAATAAAAGTGTGAAAGCAGTTTTAGTTTATTATATATAATTATATTTTAATTACATATCGCAAAAAGGGAGTATAAAAGTTTGGTTTTTTATTAACAATTGTAGTATTAGGATTTCTATAACAAAAGAAAAGTGTGAAGAGGTGACTTATGAATATTATCTTTAGGACTATTTTAGCAATTTATGCTTTCTGTTTGACAGTAGTGTCTGTGATATTAATGGCTATGACTCTGAACCATGATTTATTTTCAAGTACAACGGAATATATTACAAAATATGTATTACCGAACAAGGCTTCAAATATTCTTATGTTTATAGTTGAGTTGATATTCTTTGCACTTAGTATAATATTTCTGTTTTCAGGGGTTAGAAGTGAGCGAGAAAAAAAATCTATTAGCAAGGCCAATAATATTGGAGAAATTAGAATCTCTTTAAATACTATCGAAAACATAGCTTTGTCGGCATCTAGGAAGCTTAACGGTATAAAGGAAACAAAGGCCTATGTGAGTAAGTTAGGAGAAGATGTTTCTATATATATAAAGGCAGTTGTTTTAGCCGATATTCATATTCCAACTCTATCGGAAGAGCTTCAAAGCAAGGTGAAGAAGGCGGTTGAAGAAACTTCCGGTATTAATGTTACCGATGTAAAAGTTTCCGTGGAAAATGTATATACCGGATACAAATCACGAGTTGAATAGGAGAGCATATTATGAGTTGGGAAAAATTTATCAGTTTTTATAAAACACATTTTGGCGAAATTAACGGTGCCTTATGCGGTTTGGTGTTTGCAATATGTACTCTTGTTGCAGGTTTTTTTCAGACATTGTTTATTGCATTATGTGTATTAATAGGTTATTATATTGGAAAAAAGATTTCGAAAGACAAGGACTATTTAAGAAATTTGTTGGATAGAATATTACCACCAGGTACATATAGATAAAATGAGATTAATTTAGGAGGTACAAGGTTAATGGGAAGAAGGGCAGCCAGGGAAATTGCAATGAAGCTCGTATACCAACTAGAGATCCAGAAGGACTCTAGAGAAGAGCAGATAAGGCAGACCCTCGAAGAAGAAACTTTAACTGAAAATGACACAAAATATATTGTTGATATTGTGGAAGGCGTATACAAAAATGTAGAACAGATTGATAAAACTATTGAAATGTATTCAAAGGGATGGAAACTTTCGAGAATTTCAAGGGTTGATTTATCTATTTTAAGG
This sequence comes from Bacillota bacterium, assembly GCA_023421115.1. Taxonomy (GTDB): domain Bacteria; phylum Bacillota; class Clostridia; order Acetivibrionales; family Acetivibrionaceae; genus Acetivibrio. Next base: position 12,359 of record JAEZUI010000105.1, read on the forward strand.
CTTAGTATATATGAGATATGTTTTAGAAACGATATTCCACTTAACGTATCTATAAATGAAGCTGTTGAATTGGCTAAAAGCTACAGTGGTGAAGAGAGCAGCTCTTTTGTAAACGGTATATTGGGTAAAGTTTCAAAAGTAAGAGTATTACCAGTTGAGGCAGAAAAAACGTAAAAGTTTTTGAATTATACAACCCACCTTTTTTCAAGGTGGGTTGTTGTGATAAAAAATCGTAAGAAAGATACTTACTGCAATTAAAGTATTTATGATCGCTGTGGTAGAGTTGTAACAATGACGTCTTAAAAGCTTAATAAAAAAGCTTTCTGAGAGGAATTTTATAATGAATTGTTTTGGGTGAGGGAATGAGAGAAGCTTTGAGTGGTGCTTTTGAGAATATATTGACAGTATCCTCAGTAAACGGATACATTAAGGGAATTATATCAAGGGATATGATACTATCAAATCTCTGGATTAGAGGTGAAGTTTCCAACTTCAAAAATCATTCTTCAGGGCATATGTATTTTACACTTAAGGACGAAAACAGTCTTATCAAGTGTGTTATGTTCAGGACGCAGAATTCATACTTAAAGTTTTTGCCCGAAAATGGAATGAAGGTTATAATAAAAGGATATATTTCTGTATATGAAAGAGATGGGCAGTATCAGCTTTATGCTGAGGAAATGATAAATGACGGTGTTGGTAATCTTCATATTGCCTTTGAACAATTAAAACAGAGACTTTCTGAGGAAGGGCTTTTTGACAGCTGCTATAAAAAAAGAATACCTTTTTTGCCTAATTCAATTGGAGTGGTAACATCATCAACGGGATCGGTTATCCGGGATATCATAAATGTACTTGACAGGAGATATTATAACGCCTGTATTAAAGTGCTTCCTGTTAAAGTTCAAGGATTGGGTGCAGCTAATGAAATAAGCAAGGCTATTGACACTCTTAATCAACTAAAGTGTGTTGACGTTATAATAATTGCTAGGGGCGGGGGGTCTTTAGAAGAGCTTTGGCCTTTTAATGAGGAAATTGTTGCAAGGAGCATATTTAGGTCTAAAATTCCTATAATATCCGCAGTAGGGCATGAGACAGACTATACCATATGTGACTTTGCTGCAGACGTGCGTGCACCTACACCTTCGGCAGCAGCTGAGATTGTAATGCCGGAGAAGCAGCAGCTTGTTAGCAGGTTAATTGAGCTGGATATAAGATTTAGAAGTGCGGTTTTAAGGAATGCAAAAATTAAACGTAAGAGACTTGAAGAACTTAAAAACTCTGCTGTTTTCAGGCAGCCTTATGACAGGGTTTATCAAGAGAGAATGAAACTAGATATCCTGTGCAAGGATATGAAAAGAGCATTTTTAATTAGGCAGGAGAGAACGGAGGCAAAGCTTAAGTTTCTTATAGGAAAGCTCGATGCCCTAAGTCCTTTGACTATATTATCGAGAGGATATAGTATCGTTAAATCGGCAGATGACGAGCATATTATTAAGTCTGTGGAGGATGTGGCAGCAGGAGAACAAATAAAAGTTAACCTCGCCGATGGGAACTTAGAGTGTACAGTAAATAGTGTGAAGGGCAGGAGTTAGTTATGGCTAAAGAAAAAAAGAACTTTGAAAAGTCCCTTAGTGAACTTGAAGAAATAGTTGAGAAGTTGGAACGTGGCGAGATGTCATTAGATGAGTCTATAGAGATTTTTCAAAAAGGTGTTACACTTTCAAAAGACTTAAGTAAGATGTTAGATGAAATAGAGAAAAAGATAACTATATTAGTGGAAAATGAAAAGGGCGAAGTTGTTGAAAAACTTTTCAACGAGAAATATAGATAACGTATACTAAAGTTAAATTTATATAGCACTTAAACGTTATCTAATTTAGATGAAAAACTTCCTTTAAAATTTAGTTTTATAGTTTTTCATCTATAGTAAGGCCATTTCACAGTTTGAAAATAGTAAAAATAAGATAGGGGATATTTAAATGGACTTTATGGAAAAACAAAAAAGCTATACATATATGGTAAATAATTTTTTGGAAAAAAGCATAAAAGAGAATGATTTGTTGGAGAAATCTATATATAGTGCTATTCGTTACAGTCTCCTAGCTGGAGGTAAAAGACTTAGACCTGTTCTTGCACTTGCAGTGTGTGATATGCTAAGTGGTGATTTAGAAGAAGTACTTCCCTATGCCTGTGCTATTGAAATGATTCATACTTACTCACTAATACATGATGATCTTCCCGCTATGGATAATGACGATTATAGGAGGGGAAAACTTACAAATCATAAGATGTTTGGTGAGTCACTCGCTATTTTAGCCGGTGACGGACTTCTAAATATGGCTTTTGAGGTGATGCTTGAAGGTACATCAAATAAGTCTAATAATTTAGAGAATAAAATTAAAGCAATGGCTTATATTGCAAAGTCCTCCGGTGTAAGAGGTATGATTGGAGGTCAGGTCATTGATACTGAATCGGAAAATAAGGAAATATCCATCGAGACCCTGGAGTATATGCATAGGTGTAAGACTGGAGCATTAATAAAAGCTCCTGTAGTATCTGCAGCAATTATCTGCAAGGCTTCTAGCGAGGAATTACGAAATTTGGAAATGTTTGCTGAAGGCTTAGGTCTGGCTTTTCAGATAAAGGACGATATACTAGATGTAGAGGGAAGTACTGAGAAGTTAGGAAAAAAAGTCGGCAGTGATGCCACAAATAAAAAAACTACATATGTGAGCCTTTATGGGCTTGAAAAGTCAAAGCAAATGCTTAAAGAGACTTCGGAAAAAGCAATAAAGAATCTGGAGAAATTTAGGACAAAAGCTGTTTTTCTTAAGGAGCTTGCAGAGTATCTTATTATAAGGGAATTATAATTGGGGGAACTAAAAAAATTGCGACTTGTGTTTCAAAAAATATTTCATGGTTTATTTTTAGAAAGGGTCTAAAGTATTTTTTTGAAAACACGTTAGTTGTTAGGGGAGGATTCTAGCAAAGTGCATATTATTAATGCGATTATACACAACAAGACAATAACAGTACCTATTTTTGCTTGGTTCTTAGCGCAACTTCTAAAAGTAATTAATGTTCTATTGACAAGTAAAAAAATAGATTTTACTAGATTTATAGGTTCTGGAGGAATGCCAAGTTCACATTCGGCATTTATTGTATCTTTGACAACCGTCGTTGGTAAAATTAGAGGAGTACATTCTGCAGAGTTTGGTATTGCAATTGCTGTGTCTTTAATAGTTATGTATGATGCGGCAGGTGTAAGGAGAGCTGCAGGAAAGCAAGCAAAGGTATTAAATCAACTTGTTCACTCCCATAATGACAAGCTGTACTTTGATGAAAAATTGAAGGAATTGTTGGGACACTCTCCCTTTGAAGTAGTTATGGGTGCTCTTTTAGGTATTCTAATTGGCATTTGGCTTGGATAAGGATTTCAAAAGTAACCTAGGAACGATTAAAATATAAGTTCCAACTCTGGGATAACGAAAAAACTTGATTTGGTAATGTTCTCACACTATGAGAATAAGAAGTTATTTTTTCGATATCCCCTATACAACATTTAGATCAATTTTTTCGAGAGATATAGTAATTTTGGAACTAGCATAGAGAACAAAAACAAGGCATTAATAACTATGAATAGATAGAGTCAAAATAAATGCTCTTTTTGATGATTAAAGGCGATTTACAGATAATAGTGATTCTTTATACAATAGTGTTTATGTGATATAATAATTACTTGTCATACTTAAGTGTCTCATAAAAAATACATGGTATAGTGTGAGGGACTTATTGCAGATAAAGTACCTTGTAAAACTTTTTATAATAATATAATAGTTATGTTGCAAGGTGTTTACAAAATAGCTAAAAAAACAGGGTGGCGCAGTATTCTAGTCGGTACTACCGGTTCTGAAGGCGGGCCTAAAAATCCGCTTAAGGGCACATCGATGAAGTTCCTTGTGTTGGCTTGTTACGCCCAGTAGTGGGCTGATGCTGGGAGTTAAGGTTTAGGGGCGATCCGCAATGGCATGTGGGCGTTGACCCCTTTTCCGTGGAGACCCTTCCTTGTGGAAGAAAAGACACTTTAAAGCATTTCGCTTGAAGAGTGCCACCTCGACCACGAGAAGGGAGTAAACCTGTTATGCGGTTCCGTTAAGGTGCTGTGAACAGAGTAGCCTGCCTTGAGTGAAGTTGGTGGATAATGGTCAGGTGTACAAGTATTGGCCGATACAAGTACACTAAAGCAGTTTGAAACCACCTTTGCAAAAGAGGCTAGGAATCGGTCAGACTGTCGGGGAAAACTCCTAGACTGTTCTAAAAAGAGATACACTGGGGATTGCAGTGTGGACTAAGTGGTAATCAGGCCCCACAATTGGTAACAATGTGGCGGAGGATTTAAAGGGAAACCGCTGATTTGGCGACATTTCAGTATCTACCGTGGAAACCATGCCTGACCTAAGCCGCAAAATTTACTCAATGTATTTCCACCCTGTATTTAATTTATAGGTAGTTTGTGAGGATTTAGTGTAGTTTATTCATTTATTGGGCATTTGGAGGGTAATTTAGTGGATGACAATTATAAACATCCTGCGAATGATCGAAAAGTAAAGTTTAGAGCTAATGTTGTTGGTTCAAAAAAGGAAAATTTTAAATGGGTTGTTTTTGTAACAATACTTACATTTGTACTATCTTCAAGTTTATCGATTATCTCCTCAACCCTTTTAGAAGATGCTTATATTTATATATCGTTTCTTATAGTATTGGTAATTATTTTAATTGGTATTGTTTTTGATATAATAGGTATTGCTGTGACTGCTGCCGATGAGGCTCCTTTTCATGCTATGGCATCAAGAAAGTTATACGGGGCCAAACAAGCTATAAAGCTCATTAGAAATGCTAACAAGGTGTCTAGCATATGTAATGATGTTGTAGGTGATATATGTGGTGTTATAAGTGGAGCAGCCAGCGGTTTTATAGTGGTTAAAATTGCCATGACAGCTGGGTCGGTGCAGACACTTGCAAGCATTGGAATTACCGGCACTGTTGCATCGCTGACCATTGGAGGAAAGGCCATTGGAAAGACAGTAGCGATAGAGAAAAGTAATTACATAGTTTATAAAGTAGCTGTAATATTAAAGTTTTTGCTAGGAAGAGTGAGTTTTATTGATGTTGGGACTAAGGCGAAAAAAAAAAGAAAGTGAGATGAAACCTATTTGGATGATTTTTTAAATAGAGTTAATTCACCGGAGGATATAAAAAATCTGAGTCTGGATGAATTGAATGAATTGGCAAATGAAATAAGGATGTTTTTAATTGATAAGGTATCGAAGACAGGGGGCCATCTTGCTTCTAACTTAGGAGTGGTGGAGTTGACACTTGCACTTCACCGTGTATTTAATTCGCCTTCTGACAAAATTGTTTGGGATGTTGGGCACCAGTCTTATGTTCACAAGATAATTACAGGAAGAAAAGACCAATTCGATACATTGAGGAAACTAGGAGGATTATCAGGGTTTCCAAAGGCTAATGAAAGTGAGCATGATGCGTTTAATACAGGTCACAGCAGCACTTCTATTTCTGCCGCCCTAGGAATTGCAAAAGCAAGAGACTTAAAAAAGGAATCATCTTCAGTTATTGCTGTTATCGGGGATGGAGCAATGACCGGAGGAATGGCTTTTGAAGCCTTGAATAATGCAGGAAGGTTTCCAAACAATTTTATTGTAATTTTAAATGACAATGAAATGTCAATTTCTAAAAATGTTGGAGGCCTTTCAAAATACTTAAGTAAAATAAGAACAGAGCCTTTCTATTTTAAGGTTAAAGAGGATATAGATCTTATATTAAACAAAATTCCTGCTATAGGTAAGAGTGCTGCAAAAGCTCTAGGGAGAGTTAAAGGCTCTATAAAATATATGATAATGCCGGGAATAATATTTGAAGAACTCGGATTTAAGTATTTAGGACCTGTTGATGGGCATAATATAACCGAAATAGAAAAGCTTTTGACCATAGCAAAGACGATAAAAGGGCCTGTACTTGTACATGTATGTACACAGAAGGGTAAGGGCTATACATATGCAGAGGAAAATCCCCATGTTTTTCACGGTATTGCCCCTTTTGAAGTTGAGACAGGGGAGATTATTGCAAATAGTGGGCCGGGTTATTCTGAAATTTTCGGTAATGAGCTTTGTAGGATAGCCCAAAACGACGATAGAGTAGTGGCTATTTCAGCGGCAATGCCTCATGGGACCGGTTTAGAACCTTTTTCTAAGAAGTTTCCGGAGAGATTTTTTGATGTAGGTATTGCAGAACAGCATGCTGTTACTTTTGCAGCCGGACTAGCTAGAAATGGTATTACGCCTGTGGTTGCTCTATATTCTTCTTTTTTACAGAGGGCATATGATCAAGTACTTCATGATGTCGCAATTCAAAATCTTCACGTTGTATTTGCTATTGACAGAGCTGGAATTGTAGGAGAAGATGGAGAGACCCATCAGGGGATATATGATATTTCTTTTTTGAATCATATACCCAACATGACAATATTAGCTCCTTGTGATTACGCGGAATTTGCACTAATGTTAGAGTATGCAGTAGAGGAACATAGTGGTCCGATTGCAATAAGATATCCGAGGGGAAGAGGCATAGAGAAATTACTTGATACTGAGCCAATTAAGTATGGTAAGGCTTTGCTTGTGCGTGAAGGAAGCGATTTAACTATTGCGGCTGTTGGAAATAAGATGGAAATCGCGTTGAAAGTTGCAGACATGTTGGAAAATATGGATATTTCATGTGATGTTATATATTCTAGGTTTATAAAACCTATTGATGAAAAGCTTCTTTTTAACTCCGCTATAAAGACAAGACGTATTATAACTATTGAGGATAATGCCATAGCGGGTGGATTTGGAAGCAGGGTACTTGAGACAATGAATCAGAAGGGAATAAACATTAAGACAAAAATGTTTGGGTATCCGGATAAATTTATTCCTCATGGTTCAAAGAACGAGCTTCAGAATATATATAGACTTGATGAGCAAGCTATTGTAAACGATGCAATTAAGTTAGTGAGTAAGGAAAGAGTAAATGTTGAGGCGGTTCAAAAAAATAGCTAATCAATTATTATATCTAGATAGGTATTTTTGAAACGGACATAGTAGAATACGGAGGTTTAAGTTTTGAAAAAGGAAAGACTTGATGTTCTGCTTGTAAACAAGGGACTTTTTGAAAGCCGTGAAAAGGCGAGAAGTTCTATAATGGCAGGAGTTGTTTTTGTAGCTGGTAACAAAGAGGACAAACCGGGTTTAAAGGTTGATATAGAGTCCGAAATCGTGATAAAAGAGAATGTACATCCTTATGTCAGCAGGGGTGGACTAAAACTTGAAAAGGCAATTAAGGTATTTGATATAGATTTAAAGGGAAAGACAGCAATGGATATCGGCGCATCCACAGGAGGGTTTACCGACTGTATGCTAAAGAATGGTGCCGCTAAGGTCTTTGCTGTAGACGTTGGCTATGGTCAGTTGGCATGGGAACTAAGAAATGACGAACGCGTTGTATGTATGGAACGAACAAATATCAGGTATGTTGAGCGAGAGCAAATAGGTACATTAGTTGACTTTGCATCGGTAGATGTCTCCTTTATTTCACTGAAAAAAGTCATTCCTGTTGCAATTAAATTGATGACTGATGAAGGTGAGCTCATGTGTTTGATTAAGCCGCAATTCGAAGCAGGAAGGGATAAAGTAGGTAAACATGGAGTTGTAAGGGATTCAAAAGTTCACGAAGATGTAATAAAGGATATTATCGCTTTTGTATTAGAAACGGGACTTAAGGTAAAAGGCTTGGATTTTTCACCAATAAAAGGACCAGAAGGAAATATTGAGTATTTGATTTATCTGAGTAAAAAGGAAGGAACTATTGATTTAGAGAATTTATATAGTGAAGCTTCAAAGGTTGTTGAAAAGTCCCATGAGTTATGACATGAAGGACTTTTTTTATTTGTAAAGAAAGTGCATTGTTTTTTATAAAAAGATTCACAGTTGAATTACAGAACATACAAAGCCTTCAAAGCCTTTCTAAAAAACCTTCAAATAAATGCACAACTCCCAATAGTGCAAATACATATTATGGAAAGAACTTTGCGAAGAGCCTTAGAGAATGTAGACGAAGCGGAGGCCGATTTTTGCAAAGCAAAATATCGTTCCTCTGTTTCTTGCGAAGCAAGATAAGTCGAATCACCTGTTCGAGCGTAGCGAGTTTGATTCGACCCGTAGCGAGTCGTACATTCTCTTAGGCTTGTAGCTTAGTTCTTGGAATAATATGCATTTGCACGGCGGCGAGTACCTATTAATCTCACAAAGCCCTTCTAAAACCCCACTAATTTCATGCGATCCCTACATAATTTTCAAAAACCTTACAAACGAAGTAAAATGTATCAGTATTCCTTTAAAATTTTTGCATAGTAATCCGTATCAATAATCTTTGCCGAGTATTTGAATTTATCCGATACAATTTTATTAATAGCTTCAATATACTTGCTGTCTTTATCAATACCCTCAACGTATTGCGCAGAACCAGATTTGCTATTGTACCGTGCATAGTCAGTAATCCAGCTCCTGTTTGAAAATATAACAAGCGGTTTGCTGTCAGATAAGATATCTGAACCCATTAAAAGCCTTGAGTCAAATGTAAGTCCGAACAAATTTGACAGAGTAGGCAGAATATCAAGGCTAGAGCAGGGTTTATCGACTATAACAGTATCCATTCCTTTTTTCCATAGAATTAAGGTGCTTTTATATAGTTCAAAATTATCTTCAACTTTATGTCCTGCAAGCTCATCGATATTTTCCTTAGGAAGTCCGTAGGGATAGTGATCCGGACTTATGGCAATTACAGTTTTGTCGGCTATGCCGGCGTCTTCTAGTTTCTCCATAAGAGACTTTATGGCAAATTCAAGCTCCATATTACATGCAATATATGCCTTTGCTTTATCGGAGAAGGGAAGATGCTCAACATAGGCTTTGTTTTTCTTTGCAATGTAGTTTCCCCCAAAGGTATAGTTTAAATGCCCGCTGACAGTCATGTAATATGTGTGAAATGGTATATTCCCAATATATTCATCCATTGTAACATCAATCATTTCAAGATCCGATTCGGGCCAGGTGCTTTTTATATTCAGTCCGTTACCAACTCCTTTGTAATCGTAGCCCATGTTTGGGTGTGAAATATGCCTGTTATAATACTTATACGAGTGATTATGGTATGCTTTCAAAGCATATCCGAAATTCTTGAGCTGGTTGCCCATAACAAAAGGCATATAATTTTTGCCCGATCGGCTGAAGCTCCAAATACCGGATTTTGGTATAAGTCCAGTACAAGCAACATATTCTCCGTCTGAGGTACTTACTCCCCATAGAGGATTGTAAAAATTTTTGAAAACAAAGCCTTCCGCTGCCATCTTATACAGGGTTGGAGTTAGTTCAGGGCTGATGGCATAGGGAGAGAAACCCTCAGCTGTTATGAGAATCAGATTATAACCTTTGAAGATTCCTGTATATTTATTCTTTCTAGAAGGTACAACCGAATAAAAATATTTGTGCATATCAAGAAGAGTTTTATCCTTCTCGTTTGTAATAAGTGCTTCAAAGTCAATATCCGATATGTTAGCACCAAAGGTTGGTTCAGGGGTCTGAGTAACCTCTGTGTAATTTGGCTCGATGGTAAGGGTGGGAGTAACTTCAGCTTGGTATACAAAATTTGAAACAGTTTCGATAACATTGTTGTTTGAACATTCCTCAATGTTATCGCTATAGTCCAATCCAAAAAGCAGTCTTTTTATATCAAGCCGCATTGTTGTCATAAGTCCCAATTTATTTACCGATAATTCAGGGATAGCAGATTTATAATACAAGGTGTACTGGGAATATTCGGTTTCTTTTGTAAAGCTTACACAAAATAAAGAAGCTGCATGGCTAATAAGTAAAAAGCTCAATATAATTAAAAGGGGCTTCAGTTTAAGTCTTTCAAATGGGTGATTCATATAAATGAAGGGCAAAATAACCAAAGGTATGAATAGAAGAAGGACAGCTATAATATTTCTAAAAATGGCTGTTATAATAACGCTCTTAAATTGAAGTACATCTCCTGCACCAGTAAGTGAAAAGAAGGACAAAGTAGTTTTGAATACATCATAATATATAAGTTGAACGTTGTAGATAAGAATTAGTAAGGATAACAGAGTTATGGTCAAAAGCTTGTTTATTTTAGGAGGAAATACATAAGACAGAATAAAAAAAATAATACCGGCAGATAGAGAAAATAGCAAAACAAAAACAAAGTCAGTACTTAAACTTTTAAATATCCATAATCTAAAAATAAGCTCAAGGTATATGGTTACAACTATAAAAAATAACAGAAGCCAGTACTTTGATATAAAATTATGAACAAACTTAAGTCTTGTTAAAGTTTTTTGATTCATGTTTAGATAACTCCTGCATATTAATTTGTAATTGCAAATTAAATATTAGCAAAATTCTATTATAACTCTTGTTAAAACAAATATCGACATAAAAAATCAGTTGCAATAGATTATGAGATTGAATTTAACATGTAACATGTAATTAACTCTAAGTTAATTTGTTTGGTGCTTCGCTATCTTGTGTGGGTTAGCATGATGATTCTTAGGCTAAGATACGTGTAACAGATTGATGGTAAGTAATCAGCAGGGAAGCTGGATAACAAATTCAGTCCCTTTACCTACTTCACTATTTACCTTTATATCACCATTGTATAGATTTACAATATGCTTTACAATTGAAAGACCTAAACCGGTACCTCCCATGTCTCTGGATCTACCTTTATCAACTCTGTAAAAACGTTCAAAAATTCTTGCTGTATGCTCCTTTGGAATTCCGATTCCGGTATCTTTAACGTGTATTACAACTTTTCCACCTACGTTTTGGGCATTTACTGATACTGAACCGTTTGTAATATTGTATTTGACAGCGTTATCAACTAAGTTTATTATCAGCTGCTTAATTCTATTTCTATTTGCCTTAATAAATATTTTTTCAGATATATTATTTATAAAGACAATACTTTTTTCATTAGCTATGTTCTGCATGAACTCAAATACACTGTCAACCAGATATTTTAAATCAACGCTTTCTAAATCGGTGTCGCTAAGTTTTGTTTCAATCTCTGATAGAGATAAAATATCATTTATCAGCTCATGGAGTCGTTCTGCTTCAATATCTATAATATCCAAAAATCTCATAGATACATCAGCATTATTGATTGCTCCACTCTTTAGTGTTTCAATAAAGCCCCTTATAGAGGTTATTGGTGTTTTGAGCTCATGAGTCACATTAGAAACAAATTCTGTTCTCAATTGCTCAAGTTTGCGTACTATTGTAATGTCCTGAATAGAGATTATCCATCCGGAATTGTCAATTTCTCCGTTATTAGATCTTATTGGAGATGTTTTAATCAACAATTCTTTTTCACCGAGCTTAATTTCACATTCAAGAGGTTTGTTTTGTTCCATGGACTCCTTTAGGAGAAGATTTACACGGTTATTCCTTATGTGCTCAGAAATTATATCTCCCGTAACATTAGTGTTTGTGTCCAGGTTAAAAACTGCAAAAGCTGCAGGATTAATCAATAGAATTTTCTTGTTGTTATCAACTGCTACTATGCCATAGGTGATGCTTTGTACTATGGATTCTACTTCGATTTTTTTGTTGTTTAGGTCATATACTGTTTTGTTCAGTTTTGATGCCATTTCATTAAATTGAAGCGCAAGTTGTCCTACTTCATCCTTTGAGGTTACCGATATACTTTTAGAGTAGTTTCCGTTTGATATTTCCTTTGAAGCATTAATTATATCGTTAAGCGGCTGAATTACTGTTTCTGCTATCCGAGAAGAAACAATTGCACTTAAGACTAAAGCTGATAAAATTATCAACATAGAATAAAACCAGGACATTGTATCAATTATTGTAAGTTTGGCTAAAGGTATTGATATTCTTACAATCAAATCCATTTGCTCAATAGGAATTGCCATATATAATAAATCTGAGTGTAGAGTTGTACTGCTTCTGTAGTCTTTGCCTATATTTCCTGATATAGCTATTTGAATCTCTTTTCGAGAGATATGGTTTTCCATCGTTGTATAATCAGCTTCAGAGTCACCTAAAACTTTGCCGGAATGGTCTATAAATGTTACTCTCAAATTATTATTTGGTGAAGTAATATTGTGGTTATAATTAGTAGCAAAATCTTTTGCTAGCTTGTCATAGTCCATTTGAGACAAAGCATTGCTTTGTAATAAATAGTATTGAATTGAAAGACCTATACTTTCTAGTTTGTTTTCAACTTCTGTCTTGTAATATTTTTTCGAAAGTTGTGTGGTAAAAATAACTGTTGTTATTAAAACAACTACAATTAAAACTAAATAATATTTTAAGATTTTCTTTTTCATAATTTGATTATTCCTTATCTCCTTTGTCACTAAAGCGGTAACCTATACCTCTGACAGTTTCTATATAAGTAGGTACATTATCATCATCTTCAATTTTTTGTCTTAGATATCTGATATGCACATCAACAGTTCTTGTTTCACCATAATAGTCGAACCCCCAAATCTTTTCTAAAAGCAATTCTCGGGACATGACTATTCCTTTATTTAATACCAGGAGCTTTAAAAGCTCAAATTCTTTGAAAGTCATTTCAATTAGTTTCTTATCCTTGTATACTTCATGTCTTGCAACATCAATAGTTATTTTGCCCACTTTGATTATTTCTGAAGTGTTTTCCTGCGTATCTGTTTGTCTTCTGAAAATTACTTTCACCCTCGCAGTAAATTCTCTAACGCTGAAAGGTTTGGTAATGTAGTCTTCTGCACCTAGTTCAAGACCTAAAACCTTATCAAACTCATCGTTTTTTGCTGTCAGCATAATTATAGGGATTTTTTTAAAAGTAGAGTTTTCTTTAATCCTTCGGCAAAGCTCAAGGCCGTCAATTCCTGGAAGCATTATATCCAAAATGAACAGATCCGGTTTTTGATTTTTACATTCGTCAAGCATAACTTCACCATTGTCAAAACATTTAACATCGTACCCGTTTTCTTTTAAATTAAATCCTATTAATTCCTGAATATGTCTTTCATCTTCAACTACATAAATTAACTTTTTTGACATACAAGCACCTTCCCATTGTTAATTAGTGTTTCTACTATTTTGTAGAAGTACTATTCTCATCATCTTGATGTAAATCCCTGGCTAAATGATCATGTTCTCCTGTAACATTATATACTACCCATTCACCGATATTTGTCGCGTGGTCAGCCATACGTTCAAGGTATTTAGCTATTAATATAAGATCTATAGCCTGTTCAACAGAATTTGGGTCATTTTTGGCAATGTTCATAAGCTCAAGTGTAATTTTCATAAATAGGTCATCAACTTCATCGTCGCTGCTGCATACGGCTTTGGCAAGATCAATATCCTGTTTGATATAGGCGTCGATTGATTTGTTAACCATTCGTTTTGCCAATTCAGCCATTTTAGGTATGTCAATTAAAGGCTTTATATATTTTTGATTGGCCATGCGTATTGTTATTTCGGCAATATCCGAAGAATGATCGGCGATTCTCTCCATATCGGTAATAATCTTTAGCGCAGCGCTTATAGTTCGCAAATCCTTTGCTAAAGGTTGTTGGCGGGCAATAAGATTTAAACAGCGTCGTTCAATTTTTTTCTCATAATCATCAATTACATCATCATTTATTAAAATATGCTTTGCAAGGGAAATATCCTGCTTTTTTAAAGCTATTATAGTGCTTTCAATAGACTCCTCAACAAGACTGCCCATACCTATCATATCTAAATGTAATTCATCTAATTCTCTATCAAAAAAACTTCTTGTCATAATATTCATCTCCTAAAAACTATTTTATTATTCCTTAGCCAAATCTGCCAGTAATATAGTCTTCCGTTCTCTTATCCTTTGGAGTACTGAATATGTTTTCGGTAGAACCGTATTCTATAATTTCTCCAAGAAGGAAAAACGCTGTTTTGTCTGATATACGACCGGCTTGTTGCATATTATGGGTAACTATAATTATAGTGTAATTACTTTTTAGTTCTTCAATTAAATCTTCAATTTTCAAAGTTGAGAGGGGGTCAAGGGCCGAAGTTGGTTCATCCATTAAAACCACTTCTGGTTCCACAGCTAAAACTCTTGCAATACAAAGCCTTTGCTGCTGTCCACCAGATAATCCTAAAGCACTTTGCTTAAGGCGGTCTTTTACCTCATCCCAAAGAGCTGCACCTTTTAAGCTTTTTTCTACAATTTCATCAAGCTTTGATTTTGACTTTATTCCGTGTATTTTAGGACCATATGCAATGTTTTCATAAATGGACATTGGAAATGGATTGGGTTTTTGAAACACCATGCCCACGCGTTTTCTCAATTCAACTATATCATATTCATTGTATACGTTCAAAGCGTCAAAGTATACATCGCCGGTAATTTTTACATTTGGTACTAAATCATTCATTCTGTTGAGGGTTTTTAAGAAGGTGGATTTTCCACATCCTGATGGCCCAATCAAAGCAGTGACCTGTTTTTCGGAAATGTTTATATTTATATTTTTTAATGCTTGGCTGTTTCCGTAGAATAAGTTTAAATCTTTTGTATATATCTTCAAATTGTTGTTGTTCATTTTGAAGGTGTCCTTTCCTTCTTTGATTATTTTTTCCTTAACCAGCATAATAACTCTCCTATCTATATTTTAGTGTTTTCTCACCGCTACATACCTAAGGTGTTTCAAAAAGATCATTATAAGCCATTAGCTCCCAACAGTAGATTTGCGTATTTTTTTTGCAATCAGACTTGTAATGAAATTAATTAAAGCAACTGTAATAATTAGAATTGTGGCTGTTGCAAAGGCTTCTTCAAAAGAAAAGCCTTCATTAGCCAATACAAATAAATGTACAGCCAAAGTCCTGCCTGAATCCATAATGCTTTGAGGAAACCTTGTTACCATTCCGGCAGTCAGATAAACGGCAGCCGTTTCACCTACAATTCTACCTATACTTAGTATTACTGAATTTAGAATACCTGGGATTGCACTAGGTAAAACGACTTTGATTATGGTTTGTAGTTTAGTCGCTCCTAAGGCCAGACTTCCTTCTCTATAAATAACGGGTACAGTTTTTAAGGCTTCTTCTGTAGTACGTATTATTGTGGGAAGAACCATTATACTTAAGGTCAATGCCCCGGCTAAAAGCGAAAAACTGAACTTCATAAAAGTTACAAAGAAGATAAAACCAAAAAGTCCGTATATAATTGAAGGAATACCCTGCAATGTTTCGATTGCAAAACGGATTATTTTTAGCATTTTTCCCGGTTTTGAATACTCTACAAGATATATGGCAGAGAAAATACCTATTGGTGTTGAGATTATAACCGATAATAAAACAATATAAAGGGTGTTTATTATCATAGGAAAGATTCCGTGCTTATCTCCTTTGAATTCAGAAGTAATAAAGTCTATGCTTAAATGACTTACTCCCTTTGATACGATATATATTAAGATCCATGCCAATATACCTATAGTTATAAGGCCACATAGCCAGATAAAAGCTTTTAATATTGCGTCTTTCAATTTCCTCATTGTCAATTATTTTCACCTGCCTTGCGAATAAATACATTTAAAACAATATTTAATAGCATTATAAATACAAACAAAACAACCCCTGTAGCAAAGAGGGCCTCCTGATGTAGTCCCTGTGCGTAACCCATTTCAAGTGCAATATTAGAAGTAAGAGTTCTAGCACGATCGAAAAGGGAATTGGGAATTTGGGGTGTATTACCTATAACAAGAATTACGGCCATTGTTTCACCTATTGCTCTTCCCATAGCTAGTACAATTGCAGCAAATATACCGGATTTTGCTGCAGGCAGAATAACTTTGAAAATTGTTTCTATATGAGATGCTCCTAAGGCTAGGGAGCCCTCTTTGTACTCTTTAGGTACAGCTCGGATAGAGGTTTCAGATATGCTTATTATTGTAGGAAGTATCATTATACCGAGAATTATAATTGCAGCTAGTATGCTGTTACCGCCACCGCCAAACTTACTATCAATTATTGGTACAATTACTATAAGTCCAAAAAACCCATATACAACGGAAGGTATTCCGGCCAATAAATCAACAGCCGGTCGGATAATTTTGGAAAAACTTTTAGGTGATATTTCAGCAAGCAGAACTGCAGTCATCAATCCGATAGAGACACCTATAAAAGTTGTACCTATAGTTACAAGTAGGGAAGAGAGTATCATAGGAAACAATCCATAAGAACCTTCAAGGGGTTTCCATTCCATACCGAAAATAATGTTTGTAAAACCTACTTTAAAAAATATGCCAGAACCATTTATAAAAATAAATACAGTTATTATGATGAGTGATACTATAGAAATCATTGAGCTTAACAAAAAAATATTTTCTATTATTTTTTCCAATATTTTTTTTCTGTTTTTGTTATTGGCATACTTATTTTCATCAGTATATAATCCGGCTTTTATACATTTGTTATCCATTTGTTCAGAAATTCCGTTTATAGCCATAAAAGCAAATCACCTCCACTTATCTAGTACTTTGTAAAACGTCATTCTTCTATTTGAAAAAATATTCAAATACCCCCTGATCATCATTTGATAACAGGGAGAGGACTAAAATTAATTTTGTCTAGTTTACTGAGATATACTCTCTTGATACTAATTTTTGACCTTCATCGCTCAGTATGAAATCAATAAAATCCTTTGTTTCTTTATTTGCATTGCTCTTAGTCAACATGAGAAAAGGTCTTGAAATTGGGTATTTACCCGCTTTAGTATTTGCTTCAGTAGCTTCTATGCCGTCAATTTTAACTTTTTTAATTTTGGTTTGATCTACCATTCCCATAGACATATATCCGATAGCGTTGTCTTTACCTGCTACATTTGCCATAACAGCACCGTTTCCATTTGCTACAAGAGCATCATTAACCACTAGAGATACTGTTTTATCGCCTTCTTTTTTCTCAAGCTTCATAATTTCTTGAAAAGCACCAAGAGTACCGGAACCTGCTTCACGGTTTACAACAATGATTTCCTTGTTATCGCCGCCAAGCTCACTCCAATTTTTTATTTCACCTTTGTAAATTTGGGAAATTTGGTCTATTGTTAAGTCTTCAACTTTGTTATTAGGATTGATGACAACAGCAATACCATCTAAAGCAATAACTGTTTGAGTCAAGTTCCAAGCCTTTTCATCTTCTTTCAGTTCCCTAGACGAGGTACCAATATCACAAGTACCGTCATTTACTGCTTTTACTCCAGCAGTTGATCCAACACCTTGGATATCTATTTTTATTTGTGAATTGCTTTCGTTATATTTGTCAGCTAATTCTTGGACTAATGGCTGTACTGATGTTGACCCAACAATAGATATTTTTGAACCTCCCTGACCTGCGCATCCTGTGAGGGCTATTGTACCGACCAATGCAACCATACATACAAATCCAACCATTTTAATTTTGTTGATTTTTCTTATCTTATTAACACTATTCATTTTTCCACCCCTAATTATTTTATGAAATTATATTATTAAAACAAGATTAATGATAAATTAAAGAAATGTTAAATATACGTTAAATGGATTATCAGAATTAAAACTAAATGAAAATCGCTTTAGGTGATTCAAAAAAATAACTGGTCACTGGGTGATTCAAAAAAGTTGATTTTAATGGGTTGGAACTATATTGACTAATGAATTTTTTTGATACACCTTAAATGGTGTGAATGATTCTACAAGGATAAAATAAATTTTCACCATAATAAATCAAAAGAATTGAAGCTCGATTAAAAGCTTTATAAAAATAAAAAAGTGTTATAAAACAACTTAGTTCTATAACACTTTTTATTTCTTTTATTACAAATTATAAAGTAGTAGTAGAAGTATATTCGACCTTTATTGTATCGTCTTTTTGACGAACTAATTTTGCTTTGTTGCCTCTTCCGTCTTCCATATTGAGCTTTTCGAGTTTACAGTCGATAAAAAAGTTTACTGCTGTACTTTCTACGAAAGCAGACCAATTTTGTTTTCTTTCATTAACATTTTCGTCTTTTGTTGCTTCAATAAGAGCATCAATATTATTTACTTTATCATTTGTAGCCATTATTTTTCCACCTTTCAATTAACAATATTTTATAAGCATTTTATATAATATCACTTTTACAATACCAATGGAAGATAAAAAATTATTTCCATATGGGTTAACGGAAAATCTTCATTAATGTTAGAACCACAATATATGCAAACACATTGACTTTGATATTGTTCATATAGTACACTTACTTTAAGGTTGTTCAAAATTTGTGGGAGAAATAATTTATGATTAAGAAAAGAATTTCTTTAGTTGTTCTTACAGTTTTTATTGCTGTTATGATGAACTCTGTGTTCGCTCAGCAGGAGGATACTACTGTGAAAGTATCTACAAATGTAATAGGGGATTTGAATGGAGACTTAAGCTTTGACTCCATTGACTTTGGATTAATGCGAAAGTATATATTAGGAATGATTAAAAGTTTTGAAGTTGAAGATGAATTATATGTTGCAGATGTTAATGACGATACCTTGATTAATTCAATAGACTTTGCATATATGAGACAGATGCTGCTTGGATTTATAACTAAATTCCCTAAGCAGATCAAGGAAGGCTTTGTTCAAGTTTCATGTGGTGAATCCCATACTATAGCACTAAATAAAGACGGTACGGTATGGTCATGGGGATATAACTCTTATGGTCAGTTGGGTCTTAGCGAAGGAAATGAAGTTGAAAGGACACCAAAACAAATTGACGGACTTAAGGGAGTTACTAAAATATCTGCCGGGAAGCGCCATTCTCTTGCACTTAAAAGCGATGGGACGGTATGGGCATGGGGGTATAATTACTATGGTCAGTTAGGTAATGAATCAAATACACGAAGTAATACACCCGTTCAAGTTAAAGAACTTTCAGGAATTAAGGACATTGAGGCTGGTGATTTTTTCTCTGTTGCATTAAAAGAAGATGGAATGGTATGGGGATGGGGCTATAACTTTAAAGGGCAAATTGGCAATGGTACAGGAATTAACAGTAACATACCGTCGCAGGCAATAGGGGTCAGCGATATTACCGATATAGCTGTAGGTGATGAGCATGTATTGGCATTAGATAAAAATAAAAATGTTTGGACCTGGGGTGCTGGAGCTAAAGGCCAGCTTGGAAACGGTTCTATAAAATCTTCATCAAGGATACCTGAAAAGCTGATAAACATTTCCGATGTAAAGTCTGTAAGTGCGGGTACTATGGTTTCGGCAGTGCTAAAAGAAAATGGTGAATTATGGATTTGGGGAGATAATACCTATGGAATGATGGGAAATAGTAATGAAGTTAATAGTAGTCCTATCCAAAGGGAAGGAATATCGGATATAAAAGCAGTAGCTGTAGCTCAATATTGTGCAGCAGTAATAAAAAATGATGGAACGGTGTGGACTTGGGGAAAAAATATCAATGGAATACTTGGCACTGGGTCAGCGACCGACTCTAATATTCCTGCTGTGGTATTGGGAACTGAAGATGTAGATGAGATTTCTTGCGGGCAAACGCATATGGCCATTGTAAAATCCGATGGAACTTTATGGACTTGGGGGTACAATAAATATGGACAACTTGGTAGTGGTGCTGTTGATTATATTACAGAACCGATTAATATAAAGGGTATTTCAGATATAGATAAGATAGTATGTGGTGGGAAACATGTGTTGGCAGTTGGAAACGATAAGACTGTTTGGGCATGGGGAAACAATGATTATCTCCAGTTGATTAATGATGTTGAAATATCTACTGAATCCGGGGCAAAAGACTATTGTAATCCTTTTATAGTGAACTACGAGGGAGACATAAAAGATGTAGCAGCTGCATTTAATCGTACTTTATTAATTAATGAGGATAATGAAGTGTGGTTTTATACTGCTAGGACAACTGGTGTTGGAGATGAGCAATCGGTATACGAACCATATAAAATTGAAGGTCTTGAGGATTTGAAAGCTGTATCTATTGGAAAAAGTCATATTCTTGCACTAAAGGAAGACGGATACGTGTATTCTGCTGGCAACAGTTATTGGGGACAGTTGGGTGATGGCACTCAAAATCACCATAACAATTATGTTGAGACTTTTAAGTTGACAAAGGCTAAAGATATTATGGATATTGTGGCAGTTGCAGCAGGCAGCGATCATTCCGTTGCTCTAAAGAGTGACGGGACTGTTTGGACCTGGGGCTGCAATCAGTTTGGTGAGTTAGCTCATGGAACCAATACATACAGTTTGGTACCGGTGCAGGCAGATGAGCTTGAAAATGTATGTGCAATATCTGCCGGGAACAATTATAATATGGTATTGAAACAAGATGGAACAGTATGGGCTTGGGGTGATAATACATATGGGCAATTGGGTAATGGAACAACCGCTAAAACTAATATACCTGTTCAAGTTGAAGGTCTTGAAAATGTAAAAACAATTATTGCAGGAAAAGATAGTTCGTTTGCTTATACAGACGATGGAACTGTATGGGCATGGGGAAAAAACAATTGTGGACAGCTAGGAGACGGAACAACAGAGAATAAATTAACACCGGTACAGATAGAAGCTTTTAAAGGATGTAAGTCAATTGTTTCAGGAATAGATTTTACATTAGCATTAATGAATGACGGTACAGTAATTGGTGTGGGAAGCAATGTAAGTGGTGTTATGACAATAGATTTTTCCGATAGGAGTCTTGTACCGGTAAATATAAAAGTTAAATAGGAAATAAAAAGACAAATTACTGCGTCACAAATTTGATGTTTGCACCGTATATACTATTATGTGTGTAAAATTGTAAATACTGCTTAAGCCTCTTTTATAGTAGAATGAAGAGGCTTAAGTTATGAAAATACACAGGTCCAATTTAGTTAATCGATACTGAAATTAAGAAAGCTTAAGGGTATTATAGATGAAAAACTCTAAAACTAAATTTTTAAGGAAGTTTTTCATCTAAATTAGATAACGTTTAAGTGCTATATAAATTTAACTTTAGTGTACGTTATCTATATATATGGACTGTTAACATCAAAGATTCAGAAGTAATGAAAAAGATATAAAATGTTTGTAAGAGAAATGAAGCACCGACTTAAAAATAATTCTTTTGCGAATAAACTGTAAAGGGAAGTGATAGGTAAGTGGAGATGTGGTTTTTGGGTACGCGCGCACCCGAAAAGAGATCCTTTATAGATATATTGCATAAAATTAAATCTGGCGACAAGCTATTAAAAGACAGGTTTATTAGTGATTACAGACCTTTCATAATTAAATCTGTATCCCAGATATTAAATAATAAATATATAGATATAGAGAACAGTGAAGAATATAGTGTTGGGCTGATTGCTTTTAATGAAGCTATTGATAAATATAATGAAGATAGAAAATGCAGTTTTAAAAAGTTTTCATATCAGGTTATGCAACGAAGACTGATAGATTATAGGAGAAAAAATCAAAAAAGTTCAAAAATCTATCCGTTTTCATATTTTGAGGGGGATGAAGCGTACGATTTTGGAGATAAATTTTTGGTAGATAAACATACAGATCATGTGTATAATTTTGAAATCCGTGAAGAGTTTATCTTTTTTGTGGGAAAGATGAAGGATTTTGGAATAACCATGGATGATTTGGTGAAAAATATGCCCAAGCACAGAGATTCCAGAAGAACGTGCGTCAAAATAGCAAAGCATATAGTTGAGGATGATAGCTTATATGATAAGTTTAGTACAAAGAAGACAATTCCATTTAAATATGTATCAAAATATGTAGAAGTAAGCCAACGAACGGTTGAACGAAATAGAAAATACATCATCGCTTTGGTTCTGATTCTAAAGAGTGACCTTGAAATAATAAAAAACTACATAAAAAACTTGGAATAAGCGGGGTGAAATATGTTAATGGAATATTTAGGGGTAGTACTTGAAATAAAAGATAATAAGGCCTATTTAATAACGGATAGTTGTGAAGTTGTTTGTATTAGAAAACAACCGGGCATGTATGAAGGTATGGAGATAGCCTTCGAGCCCTCGGAAAAGATAAATAAAGCTAATTCAGCTGTAAAGTATTCTGCTGTCATTGGTAGCGTTGCAGCTGTTTTTATAGCAATTTTGTTTTATGTTAATTTAATTTTCTCAAATCAGATTTATGCTTATGTAGATATTGACATAAACTCAAATTGGGAGTTGACGGTTGATAAAAACAACCGAGTAATAGATATTAAGACAAATGATAAAAACTCCAAGTTTTTAATTGAAGACATTAATTTTAAATTAGAACCTATAGAGAATGTTCTTGTGGATATGGTTGAAAGACTTAACAAAAATGGGCTAATTGATTTAAATTCCAACAATAAAGTTTTAATAACAGCATGTCTTCAAACTAAAGATGGAAGATATGCTGAAAAAAACGGATTAAAAAATCTGGAATTATCCTATCCTAAAATTATAGATGAATTATCAAGCAGAAATATTAAACCTTATTTTATGGAAGCTAAGGCAGAAGACAGGAAACTAGCAGCAGATAATAATATTTCAGTGGGTAGATATTCTATATACAAAATTGGGAAAGAACAGGGAATGGACATAGATATTGAGAATTTAAAACAAAATGAGATAAATGAGATTCTTGAAAAGGTAGTCATTGATAGAGAGTTGGATCTAAATAAGGGTAATGAACATATTGTTAATCAAGATTCAAAGCTTAAGGAAGATGTGGATAGAGCAAATGGTATTGACAATAGCAGCGATGAACCTTATGAGGAAGATTTAGATTTGTCTATTGGTGGAATTGATGATATTGATAAAATTAAGTCTATTGAAGCTGCAAATATTGAAACTCAAAAAGTAATACAAAATATTCAGAAGCAAGTAGCTGCCGATATTGCGCTTAAAACAGATAAGGCAAATATGGAAATTTCTAAAATAAAAACCGATACAAGCATTAGCAGTGAACAAAAGACAACTAAAATAAAACAAATTGAATTGGATGCAGCAAAACAAATTGATGAGATTAAGAAAATTGGAAATGAGAAAGCACAAGCAGAACTGAATAAACTCGAAAAGAAAGTAAAAGATTTACTAACTCAAATTAAATAATATTTAGTGAATACTGGTATCATAGTGTAATAAATGGTATAATTATTTTTAGACGGATATATTAGGAGTTTAAAAATATCGTTGGTCACTTTTTATGGTTCAGACCCAATAAAATTGAGTTTTTTAGAATAGAAATTGACCGGATGTTTTTTGAAACCACCTTATTTATATTTTTTGGGGAATGGGGGGGATTAGTGTGAAAAAACTTGGCATTATAACAATTTCAACAGCAATTATTTTAAATATTATTGGAAGCAACGTTATAGCCAAGGGTGCTAATGGAGAAGTATCACTATTTAGTCAGGATGAAGCAATAGAACACGAGTATAACTATGAAAAACAGGAGGCAGTGCCATCTTATAGTGGATACAATTCGTGGGGGCATCAGGAATACAAGATGCCAAATATAGATGCAACATCGCCATATAACCAATACAATCCATGGGAGCATCAGGAATATAAGACACCATGGCCGGATGCGACGCCTTCATATAATGGACAAAATCCTTGGGTGCAACCCGAATACAAGAAATCGAAGCCTGATGAAATGCTGCAATATAATGAGTATGAACCATGGGTGCAGAAAGAAGATAAAACAACAAATCCAGAAGAAACGCCTTCATATAGTGGCTATAATCCTTGGGGACAGCCAAATTATGAGACACCAAATACAACACCACAGATTGAATATAAACCATGGGAAATGCCAAAGTACGATACACCAACACCTGGAGCAACACCACAGATTGAATATAAACCATGGGCAATGCCAAAGTACGATACACCAACACCTGAAGTAACACCGCACATTGAATATAAACCATGGGAAATGCCGAAATACGATACCCCAGCATCTGAAGCAACCCATACACCACACATTGAGTATAAGCCATGGGAACAACCGAAACATGACGCATCAAAATTTGAGGCGCCACCAGCATATGGGGGATATAATGCGTGGGTTCAGCCATACTACAATGTATATAATCCATGGGCAATCTATTATAATCCAAATGTGTTGGATTTACATAAAAAGGATGGTGTTGAAAAGGTTGTAGAGGAGCGCAAAACTGAAGAAGTAAAGTATGATTATTCTGAAAAACTTTTCTTAAATAAAGAATCGAATTTAGGTTCTGAACTTACATTAATAAACTTTGAATTGGAAAAGGCAAGACAGAATTTATCCTTAATACGAAGTCAAGCTAAAAACAAGATTGATTTAGAGATAAAGGAGACAAGACAAAAAATCAGTTCAGTTGTAAATAATAAGAACGTTGACCCTAGGAACAGGAATTCGGAGATTAAAAAAATAAAAAAAACTTTGGAGATTGAAATTAAAAGTATTAAAGAAGACGCTGCACAGCAAGTTAAGGGTATTATAGAAAAGCAAAACTCGACTATTAAAGATATTCTTAACTAGTACTTTATAACTAAGGGATAATGAAAAAATAACTTCCAATTCTAATATTTTGTAAACATTGTCAAATTAAGTTTTTTCGTTATTCCACAGTAGGAACTTATATTTTAACCATACCTAAAGTGAGCCCTTGAGTTAGATACTCAAGGGCTTTTTAGCCGGGGCTATGCATAATAAACTGGACACTTTTACACCATAATATAAGTTTAATCTTTAGCGAATAAATACGGTTGTATTGATAGGGATGTTTTTTGTGAACCATTCACTAGCTTCAAGAGGCATTCTGATACATCCGGCTGATGCCACTGTTCCAACAGTGCCATCATAAAGTGAACCATCCCGTTTTACTTTTACTGAATGAAAGAAATATGATGAATAAAACCCTACATAGTTTTTTACCCAGATATTACCGCCGGCAGGCATCCAAGTTCCACGATTACTGTTGATGGCAAAAGTGCCCTTTATTGTTGGGGAAATGTTTTTCCCTGTTGCGCAGGGGATTTGTCTTTCTAGCTTCCAAAGATCTTCATTTAGTGTAAAAATATTAATGAGTTGTTTCTTTAGGTCTACCCATATTAGATAATTAGTTTGGCTGGTCAAATTGAAATAGTTGTTTACAAAATACTCTGTTTCAGAATAATAGAGTTTATCGTCGGAGGAATTGAATTTAGTATCTATGGACAGATATTCCCTTTTTGTCCACCCCGAGATGGTTCCGCTTTTAATGTAATACCACTTATAATCTTTATCTCTTATAATTTCAACCTTTCCACCTTTGATGTAGTAACTAACTTTTCCTCCTATTGAGGTATACAACGGAGTATTGTCCTTAACTGATGCATAGACGAAATGTTCAGGAACCAAATCTTCAATGTTTTTGTCTGGATTTACATAAAAATTTTCATAAAACATATGTACGGTTTTAGTATTTGCACCCCAAAATACTTTCATTCCTAAGTTTTTGGCGAAATCGGCCAATGGGACATATATTCCATCGTCAAATTTCTTTGTTCTTATATCAATGTATGTTGGACTATTGTCAATAAGTATAATTCGGCTTTCAGGAAAAAATTCCAAGCTGAATTCATGCTGTGTAAGTGCATCTATATAGGTGCTATTGATATAAATCTTGTTATCAATGATTTGGATATTTTTAAATTCATAGGGTTCAGAATTGGAATAATAGTAAACACTTTCTGAAACACTTAAGTTATTTTCTATAAATGGAAGACTATCAATTTCCACCGTTTTATTTATTGAATCAATTTTTGCTTCATAACCAAAGGCTTCTGCAATGTGCTCTAAGGGTACAAAACTTGTGCCGTTATTAATAAGGGGTGCTTTCTTAAGTTTGATTTTATTGCCGTTAATAAAGGCGGATTCTTTACCAATTCCCATGTGGATAAATTTGCCGTTCTTTTGAAGAATTATTGTTTGATCTTCCTCAATCCAATCAAGATTGATTTTGAGGGACTGAGCTAATTCTTTTATTGGGACTAACACCGCATTTTCTGATACTATTGGTTCGGTTAATAATGTGTTGCCGCTAATTACAACCTTATAAGGTTTATTTCTCATTGAAAACTCTTTTAGATTGGGATTTGAAAAACCATATTTCAATAAAGCTTCGGTGCAGTTAAATACTGTATCACTGTTGATTCCCATAACTACTGAGATTAACTCTAGTCCTTCGCTGTTTTCTGCGGATGAAACAAGTACTTTACCCGCTTTTATTGTATATCCGGTTTTTACTCCTGTTATTTTAAAGTTTTCGTAAGTGTTACCGAGTATTTTATTTGTACTTGAAAAAGTTCTTTCCTCTTTATGCTTATTAGTAGGTGGAACAGTAACAGTCTTTAGCGAGACTATATTGCGGAATTCTTCTATTTTCATAGCGTAGCGTGCAATCAGTGCAAGATCTATAGCTGTAGTGAGTTGATTTGAATATTGTACACCATCGTTTTTGTCTAGACCGATAGGATTTGTGTAGGTAGTATTGTTTGCTCCTATTTCTTTTGCTTTTTCATTCATTTTTCTTAAAAATTCTTCTTTGCTTCCAAATACATTTTCTGCTATAACATTGGCACAGTCGTTTGAAGAGCTTACAAGCATTAATTTTAAAGCATCTTCAAGAATTATTTTCTCACCAGGAATAAGAGCTGCATTTGTACCGCCCAGTCCTATTTCATTAACCGCAGATTGAGAAACAGTTAATGATTTTTTAAGGTCTGCATTTTCAAGGGCAATAATTGCAGTCATTATTTTAGTTGTACTTGCAGCATATCTTATCTGATTTTCATCTTTGCCGAATAATATTTCTCCTGATGATGGCTCTAACACAACACAGGAGTGAACATTTTTTAAGGTTTCTTGAAAATTATCCGGATTTGCATAAAGAATATTCTGCGAAAAAATAAGCACAAAAACAAATAAGGTTGAAACAGAAATTAGTTTTCTCATGGAAATAAACAAGGATAAACCCCTGTTGTCCCCCTTTCGTACATTAGAATAGAGATAAATAATAAAGCGCTCCATAAACCTTATGCTCTAAGGACAGGTTTTATTCATTAGTTTTTAGAGGAAACAACTTATATGCTTTAAAAAATCATTAGTCAATATTTATAGCACAGACCTAATAAAATTAAGTTTTTTGAAAGGTGAATTGACCTGTTGATTTTTTAGTGAGTACCTTATTTAATTTATCTTTGGTAATAATGATTGGGATATTTTGTATTTGGCTACCTTTGAAGAGAATTAGTTTAAGTAAATACAAGAATTTTTAGAGTAGTCCTTAGAAATAGGCTTTGCCGTTATATATATATATATATATTCTACAAATCTGAAAAAAGTCCTTCAATATGTGTTTATAAATGTGTAAAAAAATATATGTATTTTATTAACCGAGTGGTTAAGAAATAATAAAGTATGATATAATAAAAAAAACTAACCTTTGAAAAATCTTCGGTCAATATTTATAGATTAGGTGATTCCAAAAAAACTTTGCAATGGGTGTTTTAAAAAGTTGATTTTAATGGGTTGGAACTATATATTGACTAGTGAATTTTCTTGAAAAATGTTAGACCAAGGAAAAATCAAGTTTTTTGCATCGTGAGGTGCAAATACTTGTTTATCTATGCCAATTTTGCATTTACAGGAGGAAGCGTATATGTTTGGACCGTTGAAAGCCGAAATTTTATTTTCAAAAGCACAGAAGCTTGTAAGTCAAGAAGAGTATGATAAGGCTATCGAATTATTTGATAAGGCCATATCTTTAAACGAAAAGGATAGTGCCTTATTTATTCATAAAGCTCTTGTCGTATCTCAAAAGGGACGTTATGCTGAAGCGGTTGAACTGGCAGAAAAAGCACTTTCATTAAAACCAAACAGAGAGGTTTATCATTCGTTTCTAGGTATTATACATTATGATAATGAAAATTATGAAGAAGCTCTTAAATATTTAAAAAAGTGTAATGAAATGGACAGAGAAAATGCTCAGACAACATGCTTGGAAAAAGTTGTTGATATGGCTTTAGGTGAAGTAGAAGAGCCGATTTTGGTATTGAGAAAGAAAATTCATCTTGCTAATTCCGAATGCAAAAGTAGACTGCTGTTTTTACTTGAAAGAAAGATATTAGACCGGGAAGACAATGAAAAATATTACGTTATAACTAAGAAGCATTTTGAAAATGAAAACTTAACCATGAACGTTTTATTTGGAATTGTTTATTTTGAAATGAAGGAGTATAATAAAGCAGAAAATAATCTTTTAACATCAATTGAAACTTCGCCCGGTGTTATAAATTATTACTATTTAGGATTGTGCAGCATAAAAAAAGGTGATTATAAAAAAGCACAATACTGGTTCAAAAAAGCAATGTCTTTTAAGAGTATTTTCAACATGAGAGAGAGATTTAATTATTTATTTGATGAGTTTGTCAAAAGTGCTGCTGGGCACTAAAATCGAGAGGGGAAGTAATATGTTTCTAGTTTTTGGATGGGGCAAGCAGACTGTAAAAAATCACGGCCCTGTGTTTAGAAGCCGCTGCGACCGTTGTAATAATGAAGAGTTGTGGCAGTTGTATACAAGACGTACCTGGTTTACTCTATTTTTTATTCCTATAATTCCGTATTCTACTGAACATCTTGTGGTTTGCCCGGTCTGTTCTTATGGCGCTGTGATAACGAGTGCAAAGTTTGAAGAGTTGAAAGAAGTTGCAGGTTGCAACATGGACTTAATTAATAAAAAGATTGGTGAAGATGAACATAAAAATAAAATAAGTCAATTAATGAAGGAAAATGGTAGTAGTGGATATAAAGCGAATGAAAGTCATAAATTCTCAGGAAAAACCGAAACTCAGATCAATTATTTAAGACAGATGGAAGAGCTTCGTCGTGCAAAAGAAGAAGCAGCACGCGTTGATAAAGATATCATTGATGGCAAAACAAAGGATAATGTGTAGGTTGTTTTTGAAAAGTCCTAAGTGTTGACGGAGGAGGCAATTTTGTATTATGACTGAAAGTATTATACATAAAACTGCACCTTTTATTAAGTTTGCATTGAGCTTGGCTATATTTTTAACCCCTATACTCGAAGGTAGACCCGTTTATGGTGACCTAAATATGGCTTTGGACTATAGGAATAGTCAAAAAAATATTAAAGTAATTCAAGGGTTAATAAACGTTGATAAAGGACAGAGAGATACGGATGAAACGCACGAGATATCCAAAATATTGACTAACCATCTAGGACTTAAACGTATAAACGAAGAAAGAAGAGAAGCGGGTCTAGAGGAATTATCAGATTACAGTGCCTGTCAATTTGGAGATGAAATTTTTAAAGAAGATGAAATTTCTAAATCTTACATAAAAACAGGTATTTTACCTTACTCACCTTATGAAGATATTCCATCGGTTTCATTACCGGCAGCAGTAGATAACAGTCAGCTTAAAGCTTTTCCTCCAATAGGTGACCAAGGCGCTTTGAACTCCTGCGTGTCTTATTCCACTACCTACTATCAGATGACTCATATGTTTGGTATGGCCTTAGATTGGGATGCCAAAAATGATAGTGAAAATATAAGAAAGTTTTCACCTAAATGGACCTTTAATCTTACAAATGCCGGAGAAAACGGTGTATTTGGTTTGGACAGCACATTTTTACTTTTCTTAAAGTGTGGAGCAGCCCTATGGAATGAGTTTCCCTATTATCCTGATGATACAAGTCAGGAAAATTTTACGAAATGGCCGACCGATGCTTCCATTTGGAGAAATGCTTTAAATTACAGAATTCAAGACTATGGATACATAAAAATGTGGGATGGATCTAAAACTCCCGTTGAAAGTCCTGACGATCCTGAGTTACATAAAGTCAAGCAACTTTTAAATAATGGTTATGTTCTCACTTTTGAAACTAATGTATCAATTTGGAGATTTTCTAAAATAAGCGATGATATTTCAACAAATGAGGATGATGCTTTAGTAGATGAGCATATTGCTCATCTTACAGATAAAGCGACTTTAAAAGTAGACGGACATACAATGACTTTAGTGGGATATAATGATAATATTTGGGTAGACATAAATGAAAACGGCAGTGTCGACTCGGGGGAGAAGGGAGCATTCAAGATAGCTAATTCTTGGGGAACAGCCGAAGAAATGATTTCAAGTGATAATAGTTTTTCATGGTACTCAAATCAAGGCTTCTTATGGCTTTCCTATGATGCCCTAAACAGCATATCCTCAGTATCTGGTTGTCCTCAAACAGAACGTAGAAATGCTATTAACGGGGGGAATAAAGTATATTGGATTTTGCCAAAGAAAGCTTCAGAGCCTAAAATGTTAATTGAGTACACTATAAATCACGCGAACAAATATGAAATTGAGACTTTGTTCGGGTACTCAAGCTATGACAAAAAGAGTCCGGTTTTATATTTAGATCCTTACAATATTAACCTATTAACTTCATTACCTTCTATAAACTCCAGTTTTGACGGAACTTCTAATGCATGTGATGCAACTTTTGTTTTTGATATAAGTGAATTATACGATAAGTACGACAGTTTAAAGGGAAAAATATACCTTACTATCCGAGATAAACAACTTGGCAATCCTTGTACTGTAAAGAATATAAAAGTGATTGATAATGTTAGTAAACAGACCTACTATTATGATGGAAAGCTTCCTGTTAGCTTTGACAACACTTCCTTAAATATA
The DNA here is from genome assembly GCA_023421115.1 of Bacillota bacterium. Lineage (GTDB taxonomy): Bacteria > Bacillota > Clostridia > Acetivibrionales > Acetivibrionaceae > Acetivibrio. Next base: position 43,257 of record JAEZUI010000105.1, read on the forward strand.
GGACCTTTTGCTTTTAGGAAAGAAATTTCCTCCTTAAAAGGTCTTAGACTAGGTCAGGAATGTATGCCTACTAGGAGGAATTATCCGGCTGTGACTATGGCTAATAGCAAGGTTTATGCTATTGGTGGAGTTGATGATAAGGGCAATTATCTAAACACAGTGGAAGTATACGATCCAACCAATAGTAGGTGGGAAAAGAAGCGTGATTTGCCAGGTGAGCAAGCAGATATTCCTTATGCAGTATCTGTAAATGACACAATATACATAATTAAAAAGCTCTCCTCAGGAGAGGGTGTAATTGAAGAATATAATCCAATAGAAGATATATGGACCTTTAAAAGTAATATTGATTATTGGAAGTACATGGATGTTGTTCAGACAAACAATAAAATATATATTGTCGGAGCAGATGATGCCTATTTAAATGAAGATGTAGTTTTCAGTATTGACGAATTTGATCCTGCTACTAATACTTTATCGGAAAAAGAATATATAGAAAAAGGGTTGATTCCTATTTCTACCGCTGCTTCAAATGGAAAAATATACATATTTGGATGTGGAAAATACAATTCTGAGACTAATATTCAAGCTAATTACAGTGCCTATGAGTTTGATTGGAGACTGAGAAGCTATGACCTAGAAACTAATACTTGGGAAATAGGTGATAAAATAAGTTTTAGAGCCGATAGAGGTATTACTGAGTTTAATGACAAATTCTATGGACTATATTCCGATTATAACCAAAATACTGTAAGGATTTGCGAGTATGATCCTTTAAATAATACTACAACCTTTATACCCGGCAATTGCATGAATAGAGAAAATTTCGGTATAACATTCTATAATGGAAATATTATGGTGGTTGGAGGAAAGTCAACTAGTTCTGCAACTAGTTTAAATGAAATAACAGATGTAGTAGAGGTTGTTACACTTGAGAAAGAGAAGATACCGCCTATTCTTGAGCCTCCTGAAAATTTGATTTTAGCGGCAATGGAGCAGAAAACTTACGCTGATATTGGTACTGCGGATTATTTTGGAAATACTGATATAAAAGTAACTAATAATTCTCCGGAGTATTTTCCCATAGGAACTACATGTGTTTTATGGACTGCTGAAGATATGAATGGAAATATGACTTCTGCCATACAAGAGATTACTATGATAGTAGATATGACAGCACCTGATTTGATTGTTCCTCCTGATATTTATACAGGAACAAATAAGGATGAAAAGTATGTAGATATTGGAACTGCAACTGTAAGGAATAAAGTTGAGTATTCAATTATAAATGATGCACCTGAAACTTTTAAACTAGGAGAGACAATTGTAAAATGGATAGCTGTGGATAATTTTGGAACTATGTCGAGCAAATCTCAGAAAGTATATGTTTATAAGTTTGGAGATATTGACGGGAATGGATTGGTAAATACTATAGATTTTGCTTATTTTAGGATGTTCTTGTTGGGAACTATAAAAGAGCTTCCGGGCGATTATGGAAAATATGGTGCTGATGTGGATGGGAATTCAATCATCAACTCAGTAGATTTTGCTCTTATGAGGCAATATTTTCTAGGATATATAAGTGAATTTCCCGCAGAAAGATTTTAATTGTACTTTGCTTTTATATTTTATATAATTATTTCGATATGATATCGTAAAAATAAAAAAAGATTAAATATAGCGAGGTACAAAATGGTAAATATCGGAATAATTGCAAATAGGGATAAGGATGAAGGTCTAAAGATTACTTCCTTGCTCGTAAAGAGTATAAAGGCTAATGGAGCGCAGCCTGTTATAGCAGATGATCTGGCCGCCGATATTGGTGAAGAATTACAAAATCTCCATGAAGATGAAGTGATTATAAAGTCGGATATAATGTTGTGCCTTGGTGGTGACGGTACATTTTTAAAATGTGCGAGGAAAGTATTCAGTAAAAAGATACCTATACTAGGGATAAATCTTGGTAATTTGGGGTTTTTAACGGAAGTTGATAAAAATGAAATAGACCCTGCAGTGAAGCGCTTGGTAAGTGGTGAATTTGATATTGAAGAAAGAATGATGCTTGAGACAACCATTATTAGGGATGATAAGGAAATAATGAATGACATTGTATTAAATGATGTAGTTATTTCGAGGGGTTGGATGTCAAGAATACTACATCTGAAAACTTATCTTAATAATCAGTTTGTTGATTTGTATCCCGGAGATGGTTTGATTATTTCAACCCCCACAGGCTCGACAGCGTACTCGCTTTCAGCCGGTGGACCTATAGTAGAGCCTGATGTAAGTCTTATTATTGTCACACCGATTTGTCCACACCTTCTGTACTCAAGGTCCTTTATAACCACTGGAGAAAGAGTACTTAAGGTTTTGGTTGCTGAAAACAACTGTCATGGAGCAATGGTTACTGTTGACGGACAGAATGGATATGAATTAATGGGTGGAGATAACATAATTACGAAAAAATCTTCCCATTTTTTAAAGATGATTAGATTAAGCGACAGGAATTTTTTTGACGTATTAAGAAGCAAAATATATGATAGAGGAGAAAAAATAAAATAATATGAAATATAACAGACAGGCAAAGATTTTGGAGATAATAGAAGCAGAAGTAATCGAAACCCAGGAGGAAATAGCGGATAAGCTTAAAGCTATTGGAATGGATGTTACTCAGGCTACAATATCTAGGGATATAAAGGAACTTAGATTGATTAAAGTCATGTCTCAAGATGGACGTTATAGATATGCACCTTTTTCCAAAACCGAGAATGTTGTTTATAACAGACTTATGACTATTTTTACCGAATCTTATACTTCAAGTGATTATGCCAATAATATAGTAGTTGTTAAAACATTGCCTGGCATGGCTCAGGCTTCAGCGTCAGCAATAGATTCCTTGAATTGGCCCGAAATTGTCGGCTCAATAGCTGGTGATGATACTGTAATGATAATATGCAGAGCGGAGAAAATTGCAGAAGAACTTGTTAATAAGTTTAATAAAATGGCAAAGATGGGCGCTGAAGATAAATAAATCACTAGGACCTATAGACTCTTCCACTTACTTTTAAAAGAGGTAGATGTGAATCTTAGTTCAAAGTAGTAATAGGGCTTTTAATAATTGAAAAAGTGAGGTAATATTCGTGCTTCAACAATTACAAATACAAAACATAGCTATTATTGATAAAGTTGAAATTGAACTTGGAGAGGGTTTAAATGTATTGACCGGTGAGACGGGTGCAGGAAAGTCAATAATTATTGACTCAATAAATGCCATATTAGGTGAAAGGCTTTCTAAGGATTTAATAAGAGCAGGTAAGGATAAAGCTGTAGTTGAAGCTGTATTTTTAATTGATGATGATAGGCTAAAAAGCTTTTTTGATGAATTCGGAATTGAGCCTGAAGAAGACGGAACATTGATTATTTCCCGGGAATTTACTCTGGGTGGTAAAAACAGCTGCAGGATTAATGGTAAAATTGCAACAGTTTCAATGCTTAAACATATAGGAGAGCTACTCATAGATATCCATGGACAGCATGATAATCAGTCATTGCTTCGGACAGACAGTCATATAGATTTGCTCGATTCTTTTGGAGATGAAAGTATACATGTGTTAAAGAACAAATATAGTGATAGTTTGAATAAATACCGTGAAATTAAAAATAGATTGAAACTTCTGTCAGGTGATAAAAATGACAGAGAGAGAAAAATTGATTTTTTAAAATTTCAGATTGACGAAATTAAAAAGGCAAAACTTAAATCTAATGAGGAAGCAGACTTAAATAAACAGAGAGCAATTCTTCAAAATTCGGAGAAAATTATTGCTACTTTATCTAAAGTATACGAATTAATTGGTGTAGGAAGCAAAACTGAGAAATCTGCTTCAGATAACTTAGGAGAAGCGGTTTCTATTATGGGAGAGATATCAAAGTTGGATCAAAGATATGCTGAAGTATCAAAAAGGCTTGAAGGTATATCTTTTGAGGTGGAAGATATTATATGTGAGATTCGTAACAATAGGGATGAGGTTGAATATGACCCCGAATTGCTAGAGCAGATTGAAGAAAGGCTTGATTTGATTTTTAAGCTGAAAAAGAAGTATGGAGATTCGATAGAAAAAGTAAAAGAATTTATGGAAAATGCACAGCAGGAACTTAATGAAATAGTAAATAACGAAGAACTTGTTAATAAACTAAGGGATGAATTGAAAAAGGCTGATGAAGAACTATTTTTGGTTGCTAAAGATATCAGCTCAAAACGAAAAGCAGCAGCGAAGTTGTTAGAGGAAAAAATCGGGTACGAATTAGAGGACCTTGAAATGAAAAATGCAAGACTTAAAGTGAACCTTGAGTTTGATGAAAGTATCGATGAAAGCAGGGCTAGAAGATATAACCATAATGGGTTGGACAAGGTTGAGTTTTTGATTTCCACAAATGCCGGTGAACCCCTTAAGCCTTTAGCAAAGATAGCTTCCGGTGGAGAAATGTCACGTATTATGTTAGCTATAAAAACTATTCTTGCTAATGTAGACAAGATTTCTACCCTTATATTTGATGAAATTGACATAGGAATCAGTGGAAAAGCAGCCCAAAAAGTCGGTGAAAAAATGTCTTATATATCAAAAAACCATCAGGTCATTTCGGTGACTCATCTCGCACAAATTGCTTGTATGGCAGATAATAATTATTATATAGAAAAGTCCCAGAATGCGCGTAGTACCAGCACGAAGGTTAGAAAACTAGATTATAGTGAGGTGAAAAATGAAGTGGCAAGAATTATAGGCGGTACGAATATTTCAGATATAACAATAAAACATGCTGAAGAAATGATTGAATATGCAAGGAAATACAAGAGTGACAATAAAATTAATTTAAAAGAATAGGGAGATAAATTTCTCGAGCTTTTTACCTAAGGTGTTTCAAAAAAATTCATTAGTCAATATATATATCTAGAACCCAATCATGAAAGCTAAAAGCTTTCAAACAGAAGAACATTATTTTGCAGTGCAAAAAATGTAAATCAGCTTTTTTGAAACACCCATTGACCAGTTATTTTTTGGGAATTATCTAAAATACCAATCGAGTTAAACTATATAAAAGTCATATGTTAAGAACCGGTGAATTCCATTAAGGAACATCGGTTTTTTTTCTTAAGAAGTTTTCACATTATTGATGCAGTTTTTGGCTGAATAAATAAGTTTATATTAGGTTAATTTATGATTAGCGTTTTTAGCAGTAATTTTGTGACCTAAATATTGTTTGGTTATTTTTTGAAATGGCCTAAACTATTTCACAGCTCGGATAATTTGTGAAACGATCTTAAGAGATTATGGTGTAGTCAACATAAAAAGACATCAGGAGAGTGAATCGCCGTGAAATATATAAGAGCAACAAAGGGAAAGCTAGGTATCTTCCTTGTAATTTGTTTTGTAATAATGGCAATAACATATATTAGGGTAATATTTGATTTACCAAATCAATTAACCCTATTTGAAAGTCAGGAATATGTATATAATCTGGAAAGTCCGTTTTTTGTTGATATACAAGCTGACAAGAGTGATATTATTAAGCTTGAAAATAATAAATCTAAGAAGAATAGTTTGGTCAGATTGATAAATCCTGTTTTAATAAAGCCCCAAAGATTGGGGACAGTAAATATAAGCATGAGAATTCTGGGGTTTATACCCATAAAAACAGTTCAGGTGGATGTAGTACCGTATCGCGAAGTTGTTGCCTGTGGA
>JAEZUI010000199.1 GCA_023421115.1 Bacillota bacterium
GGTGTAACAATCGTAGCCAGATCAATTAAGGATATTTCTAAAGCCGTCGAAGACAGTGCAATAGCAGTTAGTAACGTTAGTACCTATGTTTCAGATTCATCCAAAATAATTAACGAAACATATTCCATTTCCAAAGAAGTAGAAAAAGAATTTAGATCAACATTTGAGACCTTATCTGTTGGATCTCAGAAAGCTGATGAAATGATGCAGCATATGAGCATTATGAGAAGCACAATTCATTCTGCTGTCGCAGCTGTTACAGAGCTACAGGAAAAAATGGATATAATTGATGAATTCCTTAAAAGTATCACTGAAATTGCTTCCCAGACAAATCTGCTCTCCTTGAACGCATCTATTGAGGCAGCAGGAGCAGGCGAATCAGGTAAGGGCTTCACCATTGTTGCTGAGGAAATACGAAAACTGGCAGAACAGAGCTCCCAGACGGCAAAAGATATACATAATATAACTATTAAAGTACAAAACACCACTCAAAATGCTCTCAAAGAAGTTCAAAAGGGAAATTCCTCTGTTGAAGAAGGCACTGCTAAGGTAACTGATGTTATGCAAATATTTGGCACCGTTAAGAACTCTATTGATTCAGTAAATAATAAACTATATATAGAATATGAAATGATGGATAAAGTTGCTGACCGTTTCAACAATATGCGGGAACAATTGGAAACTCTGGCGGCAGCATCAGAAGAAAATTCAGCTAGTACACAGCAGGTACTAGCTATGACAATGGTACAGGACGATGCTATAAAAAAGACCGCAGAAATGATTAAGCAGATAAGGGAGTTAGGCCAAACTCTGAAAGATCAGTTTTAACTCCATCAGGCTTACCAACACCAATGCAAGAACCGATAATTTCACCCTAAATAATTATGGTGTTATTACTTTAATTCTTATGTAAACCTTAAGAGAAGCACTATTACCAAAAATACTTATTAACTTGCTTCTTATTTATCACTAATTTAAATAGTTTTTGTATTTGCTCCACTTTGTATTGTATCATGCTCATATATTCTAGACTCATCTCCCCAAGGATGAATGCCCTTTCCTATATACACCCATCCATACCTCTCATAATATCCATTATGGTCAGTAGCAAGATATACTTTTTTGTAACCCAGCTTTGCCGCTTCTATCCTTCCATGTTCTAAAAGTTTAGACCCTAATATTAACTTTTGGGAATACAAAAAAGCAAAAAGAAAAAACCACAGGCACAAGCTTTTAAGCCTATTCTGTGGCTATTTTTATATTCATTAAGCTTATCTTAGATATCTATTTCCAATAATATATTTTCTTCCAATGTTTGAAATACTTATCACCAAACTACTCCTCAGAAGCCTTAAAATTATATACAGGCTTAATAACCTTTTCAATTTCCACAGTATCCTTTATATTTGTCATGATCTCTTCCATAGGCTTATAAGCAAAGGGCGCTTCATCTAGTGTATTTAAAGATACAGATGTAGTATATATGCCATCCATGGACTTTTTAAACTCCTCTAGTGACAGTCTTTTCTTCGCTTGCTGCCTGCTCATCAAACGACCTGCTCCATGGGGTGCAGATTGGTTCCATTCAACATTGCCCTTACCTTTTGCAATTATACTTCCATCCCTCATATTTATAGGAATAATCACTACTTCACCTTTTTTTGCAGATATAGCTCCCTTTCTCAGTACCATTTCATCAAGGTCTATATAATTGTGTATTGTAGTGAAACTGTCATCCACCTTAAAGCCCATCTCACGGATAATAACCTCAGCAATAGCTTTTCGGTTATACTCAGCAAACTTTTGCGCTATACGCATATCATGCAAGTACTCTTCAAAGGTCTGACCTTCAACATAGGCTAATGCACTATTGATTTTGACTTTTTCCTTTTCAATTTCCTTTTGGATATCCTTCGCTCTTCCCTTTGCTTTTAGTTCTTGGATAATGACATCATTGCTTTTTCTAGCCCTTTCCTTTGCTGCTCTGTTTTGGTAGTATTCAGCAATTTGCTTTCCTAAATGTCTGCTTCCGGTATGTACAACTAAATACAACTTACCCTCTTCGTCCTTATTAATTTCAATAAAGTGGTTTCCCCCACCTAAAGTACCAATACTTAAAGACGCCCTGTTTAAGTCAACATAATCCCTGCATTTTAAGTCCTCAATTACTATATAATTCTTGTATTCATGGGGTGTCTCACGCACATCAAATCCACTTGGAACAAAAGTTCTAATCACACTGTCAAGTTTTTTAAAGTCAACGCAAGTGTCTTTAAGCGTGCTGACAAACATTCCACAGCCTATGTCCACGCCAACTAAATTGGGGACTATTTTATCCTTTATGGTCATAGTTGTTCCAATTGTACATCCTGCACCAGCATGAGTATCAGGCATAATTCTAATACTGCTGTCTTTCGCAAACTCCTGATTGCAAAGCTCAAGGATTTGTCCGGCAGCCTTCTCTTCAATATTGTCGGTATATATCTTTGCTGTATTATACTTCCCTTTGATTTCTATCATAATCTCACCACATTCCTATTTTAACTCTCTAAAATCAAGTTCAATTTTAGTATACAAAAATAATTTACTTATTAAAAGACAAAAAGCTTGCACAATAAAAAAAGAAAAGCCAGAAAAACACCGTCCTGACTTCTCTTTCTATTACAGTTTAAATTAGGTCTGACTTTTGAAGGAGCCTTCTTACTATTGCACTAATATTACTTGGCCCTTCTATAAAACTGCAACCTCTGTTTTACTCATCTACAGCTAAACTTTTCTCAATAAATTCAACTGCATCATTTAAATAATCATGGTTAACTTTATCAAACTCACCTTTATCGGATAACTCTGCAATTGCAGGGTCTATTGGCATCTTACCAAGAACCTTAAGATCTAATCCCTGTGCTACTGCATCAATTTTACTTTCCCCAAAAAGTTTTATCTCTTTTTCGCAATCGGGACACTTTAAGTAGCTCATATTCTCAACAACACCTAAAACAGGAATTTTCATTTCTTTCGCCATATTGTAAGCTTTTTTTACGATGAGTGATACCAAATCCTGTGGTGAAGTAACAATCACTATACCATCTAAAGGTATTGATTGAAAAACTGTCAGCGGTACATCTCCTGTTCCCGGAGGCATGTCCAAAAACAGATAGTCAAGATCCCCCCAGATTACATCAGTCCAAAACTGTTTTACTACACCGGAAATTACAGGACCTCTCCATATAACCGGTGATTCCTCATTTTCGAGTAAAAGGTTTACAGACATTACACTGATATTATTGTGCGTTCTTTGAGGATAAATGCCAAGTTCACTTCCTTCTGCTTTATTTGTAATACCAAACATTTTCGGTATTGAAGGACCGGTAACATCTGCATCTAAAATACCAACTTTATATCCCTTTCTGCTCATCATAACTGCCAGTGTAGATGTCACCAAAGACTTTCCTACACCACCTTTACCGCTTACAACTCCTATAACACGCTTAATTCTATTAAGCTCATGAGTTTTTTCAATAAAGTCCTGCGGCTTGCTTCCACAGGTTCCTGATGAACATGAACTGCTACATTCTGTGCTATCGCACCCACAACCATTGTCATTCATATTTTCACCTCATAAATTTATTTCTATGTTGAACTATTCAAAATCTATTTTCCAAGACACTTTTTGTACTCTTCACATTGTCCACAAGCTTTGCGCTTACAATTCCCATTATGCCTTCTACAGCAGGACCTATCTGCTGTATTTAACTCGTAGTGACCTCCACCTATTCGAATTATTTTGCCATGGACTATTGCATCCGCTATCTTTTTCCTTGCTGTATTTATTATTCGCTGGAAAGTTCCTCTAGAAACATTCATACTTTCTGCAGCAGAATCCTGTTCCATTTCCAAATGATCCGAAAGTCGCAAAGCTTCAACTTCTTCTATGCTTAAGACCACTTCATCTTTACTATGTACTTGTGGATGAAAACTCGGATTGTCAGGTACAAACCCTACCATCCTACACTTCCTTGGTCTAGGCATCCAATCACTCCCTATTATGTGCATATGCACACAATTATATTACACCTCTTTATTTGACTCGTCAATAGGATTTTCCCTATTAATCATGTATTTTTCCAATGTCGGAAAAGCATAAAAGTTTGTGATAAATCCAATAGTACTAACTGTAATTAAAGGGAACAATACAAAAGCTAAAACCGGTAGTACCAAAAAAAGTATTGTAGAAAGCACAAAACACACAAACAGAATACCTAGATTCGGAAAGAACTTTACAATTGAAAAAATTAAAGCATTTTTGTAGATATGCTTCAATGAAAGGTTGAAAGTTACAAGCATGGGGTAAATATAAAAGTGCATCATTAAAAACAAAACCAAAACCAAAGATATAAAACATACAAACAATCCTACAATAATACTGTTCATCCCTGATTTTATCGAAATATAAATATCTGCAAGCAAAAAAATAAGGATCAAAAAATCGATTACAGATATTAAAAAACCTTGTTTAAAGTTTTTTCCGGTATGTTCTTTAAAATCCGACATAATAAATGCATGTTCCTGTCTTGAATAATTTCGTAAAACATAAGTAAAACCAGCTTGAGCGGGACCTGTTGTAATTACCGGAACACACAAAAACAACGCACTAAAAGCAGCAAAAGCTATAAAACTGAAGAGAGTTCCTCCTTCTTTTAAAAAGCCTTGCAAAGTGTTATAAGATAATCCAAATAAGAAATACACCAATAATAAAGCCGGTATGTTAAAAAATATAAACAATAGGTTGACTTTAATAAGATCCCAAAACCTTCTTAAGTATATTTGAAAAAATACAATTATCTTTGACTTTTCAGGTTCCTCCTTATTAACGCCTGGCCCTGGCTTGTTATAATTTAAAAAGCTAAATAGATTCCCCATATATTATTTCCCTTCTTAGATTTTAATTCTCCCTCTTCATTATAAAAAAGGTTAAAACTTATTGAGTTCAATATACTATATTTCATACTCAAGTTCAATGAATTTAGTGTATTTCCAAAAATGCCCTTATACAAAACTGATATATTAAAAAGCCTACTCATAATTGCTCTATTTCCGGGATCTTATTTACTATTTTTGAGCTTAACTCCAGCATTTCTTCATAATATTCATTATATGAAGGACTTAACTTCCTCATAGCAGGAACAAACACATCGTAGTACCCGCTTGTCTCCCCAAATTTTTTGAACCATTCTTTGAATTTAGACACCAAAGAACTCTTGTACTCTTCAGACTTTCTAAACTCTACATATTTAGTTATGCTCCCCTTATTATTCTCCCAATATGTTTCAAAGTCATTTATAGCTGTTTGCATATTTAAGCTCATACTTTCAATCACTTCGTCATCCATGTAGGAATCAGCTTCCTTAAACATTTCCTGCAACTCTTCGGGAACAGCTATTGACTCCATATTATCTAAAAAGTTTATGATTATATCATACATATTTTTTTGTTCGTCGGTTTTTATAGGCTCATTGAGAAACCGTCCAAAATGAAAACTGATATAGCGACCGTAATATCCCGGAAAGGCTGACAGCAGCTTTTCCCTAATTGTCCATTTCTGATCTAGCAGATTAATTCTATCACTTATATCCTCACCTCGAACCATTTGTTCAATTAATTCTATTCGATCAAGTTTTGCTTTTGTTTGAACCTGCTTTGCATACTTAATTTTCAATAATACAGAATTCCTATCTTTGCTCTTAAGTACTTGCTTAATTTCATCAACAGTTAATTCAAGTTTCTTTAATAATGCAATTGTATTTAATTGCTCAAGATCACCTTCTGTAAATTCCCTATATCCGTTTTCTTTCATTATCGGTGTAATCAAACCCTTGATCTGATAGTATTCAATTGCTTTCTTTGTCAATCCTGTAAGCTTACAGATTTCATTAATTTTCATTTATTCCTCCACCTCCATATATATTTATAATAACGTAACCCCTTAGGTAACAGTCAAGCTTTTAATTTTCCCTTCATCTTGACTTTTCAACTTTTCTATGATAAATTATACATATATTAACAAACAAAAGGATGGTTTTGATGTCGGTAAGTTCTGTAGAGGTAAATTTCAACTAAATAAGTTGGAAAGACACAAACAAATACAGGTTGTACCCTGTCAATTGTATTGAACTCAATTCGGTATTTTGAGGTATTGGGTTTTGTATTTAATTGTTTATTCTTTCTCACTTGTCCATTTGCAAATAGGCTTTGAGAATTATATGTTTGTGTCAATAATGGCATACCTTACAGACTGCTTCAATAATCATTTCGATTGTATTTGTTTTATATCGGAATTATGAATATATGGCGCGACAAGGTGTTTGTCGGGCTATTTTTATTTGACCTCTAAGCTTTGACTACAGGAGGCAAATGTTCTAACATTCTATTATTCCCACAAAATACAATTCTAAATAGAGCCTTTAGAAGCACTATGCCTTTTAACCCCGACTCATAGTAAAATTAGTTATGGGTGTATAAAAAAGGTAGTAGTTTTCAAATATTAAATCATTGATTTTAAAAGCACTGTTAAGGTATGTCCTTTGAAAGATTAATCTATTCATAGGAGGAATAATAAAATGATAAAAAAAATGTATACTACATTAGAATTTGACAAAGTATTAAATATTCTAAAAGGACATGCCTTGTCCGATAATGCCAAAGAAAAAATACTAAGGCTTGAACCCTTCTTATCGGAAAATGAAGTGACAAGGCATTTAAATGAAACAACAGAAGCTAAGTTAATAATGGAGCACTATGGAACGCCTCCCCTGTCAGTTATGGATAATTTGGATAAATCCCTTACTCTTTTAAATAAAGGAAGTCTCCTCATGCCTGATCAACTTGGGAATATAGCACAATTTCTCACTGCCTGCAGGAGAATGAAAACATATCTCAAAAAGGCAGAAAGGAGCTTT
>JAEZUI010000208.1 GCA_023421115.1 Bacillota bacterium
CCTACTTCATTTCTTATTTCCAATTCATTAAACTCTAACCTGCAATCCTCCCCTTTTACAAGTTGCTTGTTATATCCAGACAATACAACCTTATGACTTCCTGTTGCTATAAACATTCCACCTATGCAACTAAAATCACCTTTTACTTCCAATATTCCTGCTGTTAAGTTTTCAAAAAGCTCATAACCAGCTTTGTATTTCGTTGAATATGCAAAATCTCCTTCGACATATACATAATCCGCATCATCTGTCATCTTAAGTAATCCTCGTTCATAAATCACATAATTCCAGCCAACTTTAAGGCTGCCTGAATTTATACTAACAATACCCTTATACTGTCGAAAATCCCCTTTTACATTAAGAGTATATCCGTTAAGATCAATATTTGCTCCATCTTCTATACTTAAATTCGGGTAAAATCTGTCTTCCTCCAAAACAGCATCTGTATTTATTACTGCATCTATGGTATTAACCAATATTTTCTCACTATCAAGAGAGTTTTCACCTATATCATTTACTGCCCTTACACTATATGTATAATTTACTCCTTCAACTAAATACGAATCCGTTAAAACAGTATCAGATGTAACACCTATAGAAAGACCATCTCTAAACACCTCATAAGAAGCTGCACCCTCTATCTTGCTCCATGATAATTCTATAGTATTTCTATTAGAATCATCCATTTTTACATCTACAATTGTTGGTTTAAGTTTAGTAAATTCACTTGCTGAAGAAGGTGTTGGAGTTGGTGTTAAACCTTGATTTACAGGAAAAACATCAATAAACCCTAAAAGATATTTTCTCATAAACGCAAAATCTATGGAATTGAAAACTCCATTACCATCTACATCCGCAGCTTTGATACCATTAGCATTATCAAATTCCTTAATAATTCCTAAAATATGCTGTCTCATTAATGCAAAATCTATGGAATCTACTTTTTGATCTCCATTAATATCTCCATATACAATTTCTTCAGCCAATACAACATTTCCAATTGACAACACACTAATGATTTGAGTTAAAAACAAAGCAAATAAGAACGATAAAAATACACCCTTAAATTTTGACATTTTATTACCCCCATAAAAATTTTCTAAAGCATTAATAACTGGATTTCATTTCAACAATCACCTATTTCTGAACTTACACAGAATAAAAAAGCGATCCTTATATTCTTTGACCGCCGTTTAAATATACCCTGCTACAACATAAAATTATTATATCATAAATGTATCCAAGAAATATACAATTATATATTAACCCTCTTCCAAAATGTTGGTGCCAACAATATCAAAATAGGATATATCTCCAACCTTCCAACAATCATGCAAAAGGACAATACTCCTTTACTCAAAGCAGAAAACTCAGAAAAATTCCCTACAGGTCCAACAATCTCAAGTCCTGGTCCAATATTGCCAATAGTAGCAATAACGGCAGTTACAGAGGTCACTATGTCCTTTCCATTTAGAGCTATAACTAGAACAGATGCAACGAATACAAAAATATACAGAAAGAAAAACGCCATTATGCCTGATAACGTTTCTTCCTCAATAGCCTTTCCGCCAATCTTTACGGTATAAACCGATCTAGGATGAATTATTTTAGCCACTTCACGTCTTACAATTTTTATTAAAAGCAAAATACGTATGCATTTAATTCCACCGCCAGTCGAACCCGCACTTGCACCTATAAACATAAGCAACATCAAAATACATTTGCTAAAAGTCGGCCATAAATTAAAATCAGCTGTTGCAAAACCCGTTGTTGTGATAACTGAACTAACTTGAAAGGAAGAATATCTTAAGGCTTCACCTATTGAATGATAGACTTCTCCATAAATATTTATCGAAATTAAAACAATAGACACTAAAACAATCCCAGTATAAAAAAGCAATTCCTCATCCTTGAGAATTGATTTAAATTTTCGTTTTGTTGCTTGAAAGTAAAGAGTAAAATTAACCCCGAATAAAAACATGAACACTGTTAGAATAATTTCAATTTTCAAGCTTCCAAATGCCGCAACACTAGCATTTTTATTTGAAAAACCCCCGGTACCCGCTGTTCCAAAAGCATGAATCAAAGCATCATAAACCGACAAACCTGCCAACAGCAAAAATACAAATTGTATAGCAGTAATAACAATATAAATGGTATACAGAATTTTTACCGTCTGCCCTATTTTAGGCACTAATTTTTCAGGTGTTGGTCCGGGACTTTCCGCCCTCATAATATGAACAGTGTTTGCCTTAACAGAGGGCAATACAGCTAGTGTCAATACTAATACGCCCATGCCACCCATCCAATGAGTAAAACTTCTCCAAAATAAGACTCCTTTAGGCAAAGCCTCAATTTCAGTCAATATAGTAGCACCTGTAGTACTAAACCCGGATATTGATTCAAATAACGCATTTGAAAAAGAAGGTATCGCCCCGGAAAAAACAAAAGGCAGGGCTCCAAAAAATGATATCAATATCCAACCCAAGGCTACAATAGCAAAACCATCTCTAGCATAAATATCAGTACTTATAGGTTTGATCTGGTATAATACTACACCAATCAACAAAACCAAAGCTATTGAAAGTTGAAATGCGCCAGTATCACCGTGATCATAAATCATTGATACAACTAGTGAAGGCAACATACATAAACCTTCAATACACAAAACTGACCCAAGGCTTTTGAAAATCATTCTAAAGTTCATCGGGAATCCCCCCAGAGGCTATAATTTCGTTCAAATCAGAAATTCTCGCATTCTTTACAATAAGAATAACGCTATCTTTAGGTTTAATTACATCCTTTCCGTGGGGTATGATAACATCATTGCCCCTTGCAATGGCAACAACCAATACACCCTTAATTAACTTCAACCTCTTTAACGGTATATTAAGAAACTTTGTTGATTCATTGGCTATAAATTCAATAGCTTCAGCCTGGTCACCTATTATTTTATAAAGGGTTTCAACTGAATTTCCCATAGCATTTTCCAGTCCACGTACATATCTTATTATGTGATTGGCAGTGATCTGTTTAGGACTTACAATACTGTCAATTCCCATGTTTTTTATTAAATTGGGATAGTTTATCCTGTTTATCTTAGCTATTACTTTCGGAACACCGCTCTGCTTTGCTAAAAGAGCAGACATAAGATTTTCCTCATCCCGACCTGTAATTGTAACAAAGGCATCCATATCACTTAAATTTTCAGAATTGAGCATTGTATCGTCCGAACCGTCTCCACATATAATCAAGGTATTGGGCAAAAGTTCTGACAACTCCACACACCTTTCCCTATTTATTTCAATTATCTTTGCTTTCATTTCCGCCTCATCAATATATCTAGCAAGGTAATATGAAATTCTTCCACCCCCTACAATCATAACATTCTTAATTTTGGGAATATATTTACCTATCCTTTTAAAAAAATTATAAACACTAGAGGGTCTTCCAACAACATATAATGTATCATTAACCTTTATTTCAAATTCACCATTTGGTATGATAACCTCATCATCACGAAGAACAGCTCCAATAAGAATAGAAGAAGAAACCTTGTTTGGAATATCTTTTAGTTTCATACCAATCAAGGACACATCATCCGTCACTTTAAATTCCACCAGCTCTGCTCGTCCCCTAGCAAACGCCTCAATGTTTACTGCTGCCGGAAAACTCAGCAGCCGCGCAATTTCATTAGCAGCAGCTTGTTCAGGATTTATAACCATATCTAAACCCAAATCCTTTTTTATAACCGACAATTCACTAGCATACTCAGGGTCCCTAATTCTGGCAATGGTATGAAGCGCACCAAGTTTTTTTGCTGTAAGACAGCATACCATATTCATCTCATCACTAGTTGTAGCTGCAATTAGAAGGTCTGCATCCCTTACCCCTGCCTCAAGAAGTATTTTGGTACTAACCCCATTACCCTTGACGCACATAACATCGAGGTTTTCACTTGCCTTTTTCAATGCCTCGGAGTTTTTATCGATTATAGTTACATCGTTTTTCTCCTTAGATAAATTTTCAGCTAATGTATAACCTACTTTGCCATCACCAATTATTATAATCTTCATCATTTTTCTCCTATAAATATTTGGCATATATAAAATGCATTATATTTTTACAAAAATACACAACTTTGCTAAAATACAAAGGAGTATCACAATCTTTTGTCCTTTAACAAAATCTTATTGCTAAAAAACATTGTTTTGCAACACTCCTGACCCTGAATTTATTGTCAAAAAACATCTTCATAATAGACCTAACAAAAAAACAAATTATTATAAATTATTCTATAAACACCCCATACTAAGTTAGTTCTAAAAAAACTAGAGTCCTAATTACAGATTAAACTCTTTATCAGTCTTTCTATGTTTAAACGTCTTTGTTTTGCTTGCATAGTCGGCAACAATATGGCCCTTTCCAACAAGTTTATATTTATATATCAGCAGACCTTCTAATCCGACCGGACCCCTTGCATGAATCTTGTTGGTACTTATCCCCACTTCTGCGCCAAAACCATATCTGAAACCATCACTGAAACGTGTAGAACAGTTCCAGAACACATTCCCAGAATCAACAAGATTCATAAATGTTTCCACATTTTCTTTACTGTTTGATATTATTGAATCGGTATGCCCCGAACCATAAGTATTTATATGGTCAATTGCTTCCTCTGTAGTGTCTACAATCTTTATAGATAATTTATAGTCAAGGTACTCAGTCTTCCAATCCTCCTCAGAAGCTGCAGCAACATCAACTATTTTTCTAGTTCTTTCACAACCTACCAGTTCAACGTTTTTATCTATTAATGCCTCTTTAAGCAAAGGTAAAAAATCCTTAGCTACATCCTTATTCACCAATAAAGTCTCAGTAGCATTACATACTGCGACATACTGAGTTTTTGAATCCACAACAATATCTACAGCCATTTTAAGATCAGCCCCTGCATCAACATAGC
>JAEZUI010000241.1 GCA_023421115.1 Bacillota bacterium
AGTCTGGACATCGAACGCTTTAGAAATGTTATACAAAAGGTGGTAGATCGGCATGAATCTTTACGTACATCATTTGAAACTGTAGATGGCGTTCCTATGCAAAAGATAAAAGATAGTATTGATTTTGCTATTGAATATATTGAAAATTCCGATGAAAACGATATTAAACGTATAATTAAAGAGTTTGTACGTCCATTTGACCTTGGAAAGCCTCCTCTTATACGTGTATGTTTGGTTAGGATAGAAGAAAAAAGGCATTTGCTGCTGATTGATATGCATCATATAATTTCTGACGGAACTTCAATGGATGTGTTTTTTGATGAAGTAGCAAGGCTTTATAACGGAAAAAGTCTAGAGCCTGTCAATATCCAATATAAGGATTATGCTGTATGGCAAAGAAAACATATTAATAGTGAAAAGTATGCCAAACAAAAGGAGTATTGGAAGAATGTATTTAATGGCGAAATTCCTGAACTGAATCTATTTACAGATTATCCTCGTCCAGCAGTACTAAGTTATGAGGGTGATCGTGTTGGTTGTGAAGTGGATAAGGAAGTATTTTCAGGTATTAAGCAGCTTGCAGCAGAAACCGAAACGACCCTTTTTGTGGTTCTCTTAGCAGCATACAATATCCTGCTTTCAAAATATAGCAGAAAGAATGATATTGTTATAGGAACACCAGTTGTAGGAAGACCTCAAGCAGATATTGAAAGGGTAATTGGAATGTTTGTCAATACATTGGCAATACGTAACACTATAACTGAAGGAACTACCTTTAGAGAATTTTTAAACGATGTAAAAAGAAATACTATAAAGGCTTTAGAAAACCAGGAATTTCAATTTGATGAATTGGTTAAGATGGTTGGTATACGATGGGATTTAGGAAGAAATCCATTATTTGATACAATGTTTACCCTTCAGAAATCAAATAGTAAAGATACTAGTATGGATGGGATTAAATTTAAACCGTTTGATATTGAGAACAGAGTAGCAAAATTTGATTTGACACTATTTGCGTTGGAAAATGGGGATGTACTTTATCTCGAAATGGAGTATCGGACTCAATTATATAAAAAAGAGACAGTAGATCGTATGTTGAGGCATTACGTTGATGTGCTTAAATTTATTTCAAGGGAGGGTAAATAATAATGTTGGATTTTGATTTTATTAGTGAAAGTGAGAAAAACGATATTTTAAGGGTATTTAATAATACATCTACCGAATATCCAAGAGATAAGACAATAGTGCAAATTTTTGAGGAACAGGTTCAAAGTTCACCGGATAATATCGCTTTGGTATCGGGTGAAAACCGTATAACCTATAAAGAGCTAAATGATAGGGCAAACCGCATGGCACGGGTTTTATTAAGCTATGGTATTGACAAGGGTAGTATAGTTGGATTGTTGTCCGGACGTTCAATAGAAATGATAGTTGGAATATTGGGAACGCTAAAAGCTGGTGGTACTTACCTTCCAATTAATACCGAGTATCCAACAAGGCGTATTGAGTATATGCTCAAAGACAGCAATGCTAATTTGCTTATATTTGATGAAAATTCAAAGGACAAGATTAACTTTGAAGGGGTATGTTTAGAGTTTGGTGTTGAGAATAATCTACAACTTGACAGTGCTAATTTAGAAAAGTTCCTATTACCTGATGATGTTGCATATGTGATGTATACCTCGGGTTCTACGGGGCAGCCTAAGGGCGTAGAAGTAGTACATAGAAGTGTGATAAGATTGGTTAGAAACACCAATTATGTAGAGATAAGTGCTGATGACAGAATATTACAGACAGGAGCGCCAGGATTTGATGCAACTACTTTTGAGATATGGGGTGCACTTTTAAATGGAGCGAGGCTGTATCTGGAAGAGCAGGATGTCATAATTGATGCGGAAAAGCTGACACTATGTCTGGAGAGGTATCAAATTACAATTTTGTGGCTGACTTCTCCCCTTTTTAATAAATTAAGCAATATTAATCCTAGCATGTTCCGAGGTCTACGATGTTTAATTGTTGGAGGAGATGTCCTTTCGCCACGGTATATCAATAATGTGCGTCAGAATTGTCCGAATGTATCAATAATAAATGGATATGGTCCTACGGAGAATACAACTTTTTCAGTGTGCCATATTATAGATAGAGAATATGAAAGTAATATTCCTGTCGGAAAGCCGATAAGCAACAGTCGAGCATATATAGTTGATGAGAAAAACAATCTTCAGCCAATTGGTGTTGCAGGTGAACTTTGTGTTGCGGGTGACGGACTTGCAAGAGGATACTTAAATCGTCCTGAATTAACTAGGGAGAAGTTTGTTGACAATCCATTTGATATTGGGCAGAAGATGTATCGTACCGGAGATTTAGCGAGATGGCTTCCCGATGGAAATATTGAGTTTTTAGGAAGAATGGACAACCAGGTCAAGATTCGAGGCTATCGTGTTGAACTTGGAGAAATCGAAGCACAACTGCTTAAACATCCACTTGTATCAGAATGTATCATTACAGTAGATGAAGACAGTAGTGACGATAAAAAGCTGATTTGCTATTATGTATTAAAAGAGTATATTGAGGTATCTGATTTAAAAAAGTTTATGCAAGAAGAACTTCCTGATTATATGATACCTTCATACTTTTTAAAGCTTGATGAAATGCCGTTGAATCAGAATGGAAAGATAGACCGGTCATTATTACCGGATATAAATACCCAAATATTATCACCGAATGAATATGTAGCTCCCAGCACAAATCTAGAAATCAAAATTGCAAAAATATGGCAGGAAGTACTTGAGGTTGAAAGTGTTGGGTTAAACGATAGTTTTTGGGATTTGGGAGGACATTCTTTAAACGCTACGATAGTTGTATCAAGGATTCATAAAGAATTAAATGTTGAAGTTAAGATAAAGGATATTTTTCTATACTCCACTGTTTCAGAACTTGCTGCCTTTATATCTGAATCTATAAATAGTGAATTTATTGAAATAGAAGCCGCAGAGGCAAGGGAGTATTATCCATTGTCAGCAGCACAAAAGAGACTTTTTGTACTGAATGGAATGGATAAAGAGGGTACAAGCTACAATATACCTATGGGCATGTATATTGAAGGGGAACTTGACGGTGATCGTTTTAGGGATGTTTTGCAGAAGATTGTAAACCGTCATGAGTCATTTAGAACCTCATTCCATATGGAAGGAGATAACCCTGTTCAGAAGGTAGCTGAGGCCGTCGTATTTGACATGGAATATATTGAGTCAGCCTCCGATAATGAAACGGCGGATATTGTAAAAGGTTTTATACGTCCCTTTGATCTTTCGGTTGCACCAT